>NZ_JCAIUL010000010.1:0-174508 GCF_059445505.1 Paenibacillus sp. Y301
GCCTGTATCGAATCATTTCACAGTATTCTTAAGAAGGAATATGTTTACTGCACGACATTTAAGACCAAGAAGCAAGCATATGATGGAATCTTTCAGTATATTGAATTCTTTTATAACCGTAAACGAATCCACAGTAAACTTGGTTATTTATCGCCGGTTCGCTTTGCTGCGCTCTTTCAAAAGAAGAAGAATGCATAATAAATTTCTTAACGGAGTGTCTACTTTCTTGACGGTGGTCCAAATTCCAGTTAATTGCTCAACTATACGTGTACAAGTCACAATTAACAGGAGGATTTCCTGTTAATTGTCTTCCATTACGTCCGTTACCTTCACTTGTTCATACCCGATGACGATCCATTACATTACATTCCTTCACTCGTTCATACTCGATTACGTTCCACCTGCATTCCATTACCTTCACTCGTTCATATCCGATTACATTCCGTCACCTCTGCTTCTTCATCTTCCATTTCACACCGCCACCTTTCGCACCACACGTAGCTCCTAGCGCGGCTGTGGCGTAACAATATGGCTGGCAATCACATCGTTTCTTCCTCATTCCTCTTTGTTTTCTGTGAGCACTGATGATGACTTAGAGCTAAAAATACTTCACTGTATTATCAGCACTAGCCCATACCCTATATTAACTTCCATCATACGTTATAGGGAACCTGCCTAATCTGTTCGTGTTAAGCAATGGAAGTTAATCTCATTAATTCATAAGGAGTGGATAGATCGGTGAAATCAGATGTTAAACTAACAGGGCGAGTCATTTTTAAGGGTGATCCAGGCTATGATGCCGCGCGTAAGAATTGGGACCCACATACAGATAGATTTCCTAAAGTTTTTGTATTCGCGCAGAAAACACAGGATGTTGCAAATGCCATAAGATGGGCCCGCAAAAATAATGTCCCTATTCGTCCGAGAAGCGGGAGGCACGCTCTTGAGGGTAACCTTTCACAAGTCAATGGAGGCATTGTCATCGACGTTAGTGAAATGAAGAACATTAAGTTGAATAAGACTAATGGAACGGTTGTTGTGGAGACAGGTAATCGGGTAGGAAGAATCGTAGATGCGCTTGCTCGCCAAGGATTTATTGCTCCATTTGGCGACAGTCCAACGGTTGGGATCGGCGGGATTACGCTTGGCGGAGGAATAGGGCCATTGCAAAGGACGATTGGCCTCATCAGTGATAATCTTCTTGAGCTTGAAATGGTTGATGCTAAGGGGAGAATCATTAAGGCGAACAAAAAGCAAAATTCCGATCTCCTGTGGGCTTCCCGCGGTGGAGGTGGCGGTAACTTTGGCGTATATACCAAATATAAATTCAAAGTACTTCGCGCTCCAGCCAGAGCAACCGTATTCCGCATTACCTGGCCATGGGCTCAGTTCGAAAAAGTCGTGAAAAAATGGCAAGTATGGGCCCCACATGCTAGCACCAAATTAGGTAGCGAATTAAGCGTTGGACCCAAAAAAGGTGGGAATGTAAGTATGTTGGGTATGTTCCTTGGAACTAAAAGCGATGCCCTCCGCCAGTTGGAACCTATCCTTAGTGTGGGTACACCTACTCAAAAAATCATCCGCTCCCTGCCATACACAGAAGCTACGAAGTTTATGTTAGCTCCCGATCCAATACTTCCGCAAAAGTTCAGTAACCAGTTCTCCAGCGGCTTTGGCAGACAACCATTCCCGGATAAAGCATTCAAACCCATGCGTGAATTTCTGGAAAAAGCAGAAGGAGGCACTCCAGCCGGATTCTATTTCCTTAACTGGGGTGGTGCCATAAGTCGTATCGCACCTACAGCCACCGCATTCTACTGGCGGAAAGCTCAATTTTATGTCGAATGGAACACTTCATGGGTGAAACCTTCTAATGCCGCGAGAAATATTGCCTTAACTCGAAATACTAGGAAGAAGCTTCAACCATATATTGTAGGCTCCTATATTAACGTACCAGACCAAGGCATTAAACCTTCAGGTCCGGTTTATTACGGAAAGAACTACGCTAGATTGAAGAAAGTAAAAGCGAAATACGATCCACAAAATGTGTTTAACAATCCGCAAAGTATTCCTCCTGCTTAATGGAAAAGAAGTAGCAACCATTGCATCTCGGTAATGGTCATTCTGACAATGAATAACATGTAAACCATTCTGTATAGTTGTCATTGACTGAGCAACGTAGAAGTCGCGGAAATCGCGACTTTTTTTTTTGAAAAGCACCGTAAGTTTCTGCACGGGTTCGTAAGTTTTTAATTGTAATACACTAGACAAACAAATTGTTTTAAACATATTGATTAACACCTTTGGCAAGGTTAAACTAGCTTTGTTATATTTTTCACAAATACAAGTTGAAAAGTTCTTTATCGAAAATCTTGCAACCATACATGTATGGAATTTGGGGGGATTTGTATGAAATCATTACAGCCTATTCGTATTGGACATTTAACGCTTAAAAACAGATTTATTATGGCAGCTATAGGACCCGAGTTAGGTGATTTTGATGAAAGAACGGTCGATTATTATGTTCGAAGAGCTCAAGGTGGTGCATCCATGATCTTAACGAATGTCATCGCGACTGAAGCGATTGATGGACATGGCCCTTCCGCTACGTTAACAGAAGAAAGTTTCGAAGGATTTAAGAGTCTCGTAGAACAAGCACATCAACATGATTGCAAGATATGTATTCAGATCATGCCGGGTGTTGGACTAGGTGGAAAAGCTCCAGATCGTACCATGCCTGCAAGCGTATCTGCAACTCCCTTTGTATCCAGAATCTGAAAACAATTATGATGAATTAACAAAAGAGGAAATCAAGTTTATTCAGGCTGAAGTGTTTAAGACTGTTAATCTTGCTAAAAAGGCAGGAGCAGATGCGGTTGAAGTTCATGCCTATGGTGGATATTTAACTGATAAATTTATGTCTCACAAGTGGAACACACGTACAGATGAATATGGGGGAAGCTTTGAGAATAGAATGCGATTTTTGAATGAGATTATTGCAGGAATACAAGGTAAATTGGGAAGGGATTTTCCACTGATTGTTAAATTTACACCTTCACATTTCCTACCAACAGAACTCGGATACAGGGGAATGGATGAGGGGCTTGATTCTGTGATCACTAATGGTAGATTGGGAGATATCGGGAAGGCTGAGGTAGCACTTCAAAACGGATGGATTGATATTGTTGGGGTGGCCAGAGCCTTTCTTGCCGATCCGGATTTCCCTAATAAAGTCATGAATAACAAAACGGATGAGATTCGCTCCTGCATATACTGTAATGAAGGTTGCATCAAAAGCGTCGTAGAAGGTGAAAGCATCAAATGTGCCGTAAATCCACTTGCAGGTTACGAGAGAATTAAAAACGTGAAGAAGGCCGTTAAAGCGAAAAAAGTCCTCGTCATCGGTGCGGGTCCAGGCGGATGTCAGGCCGCAATTACAGCCTTCCTCTATTCTTATTTCTTCCTCATCTTAGTTGATAATAGTTAAGTGATAGAATATAGTCAAAATAGAAAATTATTCATATCCTAGCTCAAGCTTACTGTGATGAACGGAGAGTGAACAGAATTGAAAATAAAGGTCATAATTGCCGATGACAATTCCTTTATCCGAGAAGGCATGAGGATCATATTGACCACCTTCGATGAATTTGAGGTGATGGCAACCGTTCAGGATGGTCTAGAAGCCGTGGATTTCTGCTTGCGGAATGAAGTAGATGTAGCTCTGCTCGATGTGCAGATGCCCAATATGAATGGTGTGGAAGCGACCAAGCAGATCTCCGAGCAGACAGGAACCAAAGCGCTGATTCTGACCACATTCGATGATGAGTCTTTTATTATCGATGCGATCCGTAACGGGGCAAAAGGGTATCTGCTCAAGAATAACGATCCGGAGCGGATCCGGGATGCCATCATTACCGTCTACAACGGACATAATGTGCTGCAAGATGCTGTACTAGATAAGCTGAAATCTAATTTGCTAGCGGACAAGGATGTAGATAAGAAAGAAGATAGAGTAAGTAAGATCGATAGAAACTTGTTCACTGATAGGGAGCACGACATTATGTCACTGATCGCGAAGGGGCTTTCCAATCGTGAAATCTCCAAGAAACTGTTCATATCAGAAGGCACTATTGCCAACCATATAACTTCTATTCTAAGCAAGACGGGTCATACGCACCGAACGCAAATTGCGATTTATTTTCTGACCGGGGAAGTGAATAAATGAGGAAGAGAGAAACCCCTTTAGAATTCTGGAGAATGGGCTTCAAAGCGGTTCTCTTGAGCTATGTTGTCATCCAATCCTATTTATCTGGAGCTGTGATATCACCATGGTATATGCTGTCCATCCTCCTCTACCTGTGTTTGAATATAGCTATCCATATCGCTAAGAAGGTTAGTATCACTTCGATCCTACTTCTGTTGTCCGTACTGATTATTGCTGCTTCTTCGTTATACACACAACCTTTGTTTATACTCCTGCTCCCTCAGAACATATATGAACTGTTCACGATACACCTGCGTAAACGTGGTATCATTCTACTTCTCATGCTGGCTCCGTTCTTGGTGCTGTCTCAAGGACCTCAAGCTATCTCGGTGACATACGGTCTTATTGCTATGCTTAGCTTCCTTTACTACCTCTTGCTTAACACTTACATACATAGAATTAGAGGTCTCAAAGAGGACATAGAAAATAGGCATGAGCATATCCAGCAACTGACTAAGAGTCTGAATGAAAATAAAGAATACATAAGACAGTCCGAATATACGTTTAAGCTGGAGGAGCGTAATCGGCTGTCCCAGGAAATTCATGATAAGATCGGACATTCGATGACGGGTGCATTAATTCAGATGGAAGCATCAAAACGCTTGCTCACCTACGATCCGGACAAGTCGGCAGAGTTATTACAGAATGCAATCCATATCTCCAAGGACGGAATCGAGAGTATTCGCCTTGTACTTAAGAATATGAAGCCACCAATCGAGCAGCTTGGGATTAATCGGATGAAACTATTCGTTGATGAATTTTCCGCTAAGCGTTCGGTTAGAACTTCGCTCACCCATGAAGGAAATGTAGATATTATTTCGCCAATTCAGTGGAAAGTCATTCAGGAAAACACCCAGGAAGCACTGACCAATGCCATGAAACACTCAAATGCGACCTACATCTCCATACATATCGAAGTGCTGAGAACTTTGATCAAGGTCGAGGTGTCGGACAACGGTAAAGGGGAGCATAAGGTGATAAAAGGCTTGGGATTAATCGGATTAGAAGAGCGGGCAGCAAGTGTGAATGGAACGATTATCGTTGATGGCTCAAAAGGTTTTAAAGTCACGACATTAATTCCTCATGGTCCATAATGAGAATTACAAAGCTGAATCAGGAGGATTCTCAGGGGTTAAGGGTGAACTTGTGCACTGTCACAGGGGCATCCTTTTTTAATACAATTACATTATCCTAAAAACGAAATGGAAGTGTGACGAATGAATGTCCTAGAAATGAAGCAGCTAACGAAGAAATTCGGGGATTTTATAGCGGTCGACAATATCACGATGTCTGTGAAGGAAGGCGAGATCTTCGGATTTCTAGGTGCTAATGGGGCAGGTAAGAGCACGGCCATTAACATGATTGCCTCACTGCTTCGGGTTACTAAGGGAGAGATCGAAGTGCTGGGTAAGAACATCGCTAAGCACGGTAAATTTGCTAAGATGAACATCGGGATTGTTCCGCAGGAAATGGCCATCTATGAAGACATGACCACCTACGAGAATGTTCATTTCTTCGCGGGATTGTATGGACTCCGGGGAGCGGAGTTAAAGGAGCGGGTAATTGAGGCATTAGCGTTCGTAGGGCTAGACGACAAGCACAAGAGCTATCCGAAAAATTTCTCGGGCGGTATGAAACGAAGATTGAACATTGCCTGTGCGATCGCACATCGGCCTAAGTTACTTATCATGGATGAGCCAACAGTAGGGATTGATCCGCAATCTCGCAATTATATTCTGGGATCCGTGAAGAAGCTGAATGAGATGGGATGTACGATCATTTACACCAGTCATTATATGGAGGAAGTCGAGGAGATTTGTACAAGAATCGCCATTATCGATCACGGTAAGATCATCGCAGAAGGGACCAAAGGTCAATTGAAATCCATCATTACGAATCAGAAAAATATAGGAATAGAGGTCCGTTCGGCAGAAAACCTGGATCGGAGTAAGCTTGCGGGAATCGTTGGTGTAAACCAGGTTGAAGTGGAGGAGCATATCATTAAAATCACCTCCGATTCCGAGGTTAATAATCTGAGCAGGATCATCCAGCAACTGATGGCCGACGATATTGAGATTCGTTCCGTAGAAGAGCATGAGCCTAGCCTGGAAACGGTGTTCCTGACACTGACAGGCAGAAGCTTGCGAGACTAATAGGGGCAGAAGGAAAAAGGAGGTCAACGAATCATGAATATAATCAGAATAGCGCTCAAAGAAATAAGGGTCATTCGTGACCCCAAGATGCTCTTATTCTTGTTAGTATCACCATTGTTAACCATGCTCATTCTGGGAACGGCACTTACGAATGCTTTTAACGGCAGTTTAACGGTTGGAGAGATTAATGTTCTCTATAAGAATACCAGTACATCAAGTGAGCTCTCTAAGTACTGGGACGATTTCACAGGGCAGATGCATCAAGTTGGCATTCATCTTGAGGGAGCGATTGATAACACAGACGGAAAACTCGCGGTGCAGAACAACCTGTATACGGGTTACGTTGAGCTTACGGATAGCGGCCTTACCTATTATGCCAACAGTCAGAGTCTCATTGAAAGTGATATTGCACAAAGTGTGATTACAGCGTTTACCGATCGATATCGCTTGGCGACTGAAGTGAATAAGACGGACTCCATGCAAGCGGATGCAGTCATGACGGGAAACGGCGGTGCAAGCTATGTAGTGGAGGAGTCACTGAATGCGACAAGGAAACCTGGTGCTATGGACTATTTCGCTATAGCAATGACGACCATGATTATTCTATATAGTGCCATGACGGCAGCTGATTTAATAGACGGTGAACGCAAGAGAAGAACGGTTGTCCGACTGCTTGCAGCGCCGGTGACAAAGCTAGAGATTTTCATAGGGAAAATAGCAGGTCTTGTCGTGCTTAACGCTATACTCACCCTTGTTGTAGTGCTCACTAGTAAATACATGTTTAACGCCTATTGGGGAGAACACTTAGGTCTAGCGTTTCTGGTGCTGTTTACTGAAATTCTGTTCGCTGTAAGCTTGGGAATTGGGTTCAGCTATGTGTTAAAAGGGAATGCGGCGGGCACTGTTGTTATGATTATTATCCAAATAGCAGCATTTCTTGGCGGCTCCTACTTCCCAGTCGCGGAAGCTACAGGAGTCATGGCGACCCTGTCATCTCTCTCTCCGCTGCAATGGTCCAACGCTGCACTTCTTGAAATAATCTATGCAGGCAGTTTTACTGCGGCGGCTAACGCGATGATATTAAATATAGGCTTCTCGGTCGTATTGCTTGGTATCGCAATAATTATGATGCGCAGAAGGGAGGGGCTATAAGGATGAAAGACACGTTATGGCTGATCCGGAAGACATTCCTAACTACCTTAAAGAAGCCGATGAATCTCTTGTTATATTTCGTCTTTCCTGTATTGGGGATTCTGCTCGCGACCTTGGTCCAAGGCGGTTCCGGCGATACTGAATTGAGAATGGGCATCGTTAATCAAGATAGAGGTCAGAAGATTACCCAGGGTGTTATCGATTCAGTTGGTAGACTGGAATCCATGCTTGTAAATGAGATTGAGGAGAATGAGGTAAAGGATCTAATCGCCTCAGGAGAGCTGGATGCCGCGATTATTCTTCCTGCCGGTTTCGCACAGAGCTTGATTGCTGGTAATCCTTCTAGTGTTCAGATCATATCCATTAAAGGCGCTCAGGTCACCGGACAATTGAAAGCTTACTTGGATCAGCATATTAACAATCTGGTCTCGGTGGGCCGGGCAGCTCAAGGGAATGAAGTTAAGTTTAATACCCTTTATGAGAATTATCAAAAGAATAGCTTCGGATTTGCAACAGAGAAAATTGATGACCAATCTATCAATCACAACAAGACAAATCAGTCGATAGGCTACCTGCTCATTCTCATGCTGGTGTCCGCCTCGAGTTTATCGGGAATCCTTATTAAGGAGAGAGAGAACAGGACCTATTATCGCCTATTATCCTCACCGGTAAATGCAAGAACCTATGTCCTATCTAATGTCATTGTTAATTTGACTATGATGATACTGCAGATCGCAGTGACTCTATGGATAATGATTGGTATTTTCCATGTTGATCCGGGTATTCCCTATTGGAGCATGTTCTTAATACTAGTGTTATTTGCCCTCGTGGCGATAAGTCTTTCCCTGGCAATCGTGGCATTCTCCAGTAGCTCTTCCACGGCGAGTGGAATACAAAATATGATCCTTATTCCTACTAGCCTACTCGCGGGGTGTATGTTCCCGCTTGCCTTAATGCCAGCAACAATGCAGCAGATCGCACACTTTCTTCCGCAATATTGGCTACTGAATACCTTGGACCATCTGCAACAAGGGGTATCCATGGGAGAATTATCCTTGAACCTGATCATTCTAATTGTTTTTGCCGTGGTTTTTTCTTTAATCGCTATCTATAAGTTTGGCAGGAACAATGATACTAGAAGCTACATTTAAGGAAATAATCTGGTTCTAATGAGATTTTGGAATTTTCGTTGAGGTTTCCAAGAAATATGGTAATTATAAATGATCAATCAATCTTACGAGACGGATGAGACTATTGAGCAATACCTAAGCAGATTATCCCTTTTTTAGGAGCGGGATTTACCGTGCCGTACTTGAGATCATTGGCAATTAAATAAGCAATATCTGAATAGCCTAATTTATTAGGCTATTTTTTTATACTAGAAGTCGCCATATTGGCGGCTTATTTATTTATTATCATTTGTCTGAAGTTTTAGAGGGACCAGATAAAGGAAAAGGCACAACTTAATTGAATTTAGATTAATTGAATCTTTTACAATCTTTATTAAGGAGTGATTATTGCTTGATCAGTTCAGGGACAAAAGAAATCATTGATAACTATGTTAACGCCTATAATTCGTTCGATATCCAGGGGATGATTAGACTCTTGCATAAGGACATACTGTTCAGAAATTATACGAATGGTGAAGTTGATATGGAGACCAAGGGTATTCAAGAGTTTAGTGAGCTTGCGGAAAAGTCTATTAATATTTTCTCTAGTCGTTGTCAGACAATAATTGAATGTAGTTTTAGAGGCGACAATATAGAAGTCATAATTGATTACGAAGGGATCCTAGGTGTTGATTTGCCAAACGGATTGAAAACAGGAGATAAGTTAGAACTAAAAGGGAAATCAGTATTCAGAATTGAAGATGGGAAAATATCACTCATTGAAGATTTCGGTTAATGAATAAGGACGTGGCTATTGTTGTGGAAGGAAATAGAGAACGAATCCAACAAACAATATAGCATTGGCTGCTGGCTTCGTTCTCTGAAAGATTAAATTCTGATTCACTGCGGATGACCAAATCAATTGTCAGTTATCCAGTAAATTCTTGGACCCATGCATTGTTATAAAAAGAAATACCTATATGGGTATAACCATTATTCAAAATATTGGCTTTATGACCTGGGCTGTTCATCCAATCTTTCATAACCTGGGTAGGGGATGTTTGCCCCTTAGCAATATTTTCTCCAGCAGTATTATATGTGATTCCGAATTCCTTCATCATATCGAAGGGAGATCCATGTGTCGGGGAATTATGATCAAAATAATTGTTGTTATACATGTCTTGTGCCTTAACCATCGCCATGTTTGACAATTCATCACTCATACTCAGGGAACTTAATCCCGCTTTGGATCTTTCTTGATTTACTAAATCCAGAACCTGCTCCGCGAATTGGGATGAATCTTTCTCAATCTCTTGTGTCTGATTTGTTGGCGTTGTCGGGAATTTTTCTCCGGAAGTTTTGTCTTGTGATGGGTTCGATGGATTTGCGGTCGGTGTTTGAATTAGATCCAACAAATTCGAAGGTAATCCGTATTGTGTATCTTTGGTTGTAATCCTTGATGCAGTTGTTGATGATGCCTGTGTTATGACAGGAGTTGGTGCAGCAGTATGAGCATGATTTGAAATTGTTGTTTGTTTAGAATTCACTTGCTTTTGTGTCACTGTATTATCGCTCGTACAACCTGTCACGATTAATAATAATGCTAGTACGATAAACTTTACCATAAGCCAACCTCCATGGTCCGTCAGTTAGTGAAGTTACCGATTTAAGATTTCCTGATCATCCTATATTTATTCACTATTCTTTAGCCTTATTTTTTTAAAATACCAACTATAGTTGTCTATATTTAAAAAGATTCTAAGTGATAGACTAATTTTTATATTTAGTTTTCAAATATCGAATAACAACAATAATATCTCATATAGAGTTAGCACCAGGTAAGATAGTTCAAAGAACCGCTATTTTAGCAAAGGTAATTTTGCAATAATGTTGAATATCAATAATAAGAAATCATCAATTAGGGGGGATAAGGTTCAAGACATCTTCATTTAAGCAGAGTAATTAGAGAGGTTGAGGAAGTGCCATGAATCATGTTCCATTTGATCAACCCATCCGAGAACAACAACAAGTAAAATATACAAGAACAAAATGGGTAAACAGAGTCGTTATACCAATCATCATAGTTGGCGCTATTGTAATAGGCCTAATGCAAATTAAAGCTCCAGAGCCTGCGGATTTAAATGAACCGCTAGATTCGTTCTCGTCGGCACGTGCGATGGAGAAGCTCCAAGTGATCGCTAAGGAACCACATCCTATTGAGACACCTGAGCATGATAAAGTGCGGGATTATCTCATATCAGAGCTTGAAGGGCTTGGCTTAAGTCCTGAAGTTCAGAAGTCCTCTGTAACAAATGAATGGTTTGGGCGAGTGTTTACAGGAAATGTCGAAAATATCATTGCGAGAATTCCAGGGACCGATAACAGTAAAGCGATCATGATTGCAGGTCACTATGATTCTGTACCTACTAGTCCGGGAGCGGCAGATGATGGTGCAGCGATTGCTGCTATGTTGGAGACGGTGCGTATTTTACAAATGTCTGGGCCGTTAAAGAATGATGTCATTTTGCTCATGTCAGATGGTGAAGAAGCAGGATTACTAGGATCAAGAGCCTTTACGGATGAACATCCATGGGCTAAAGATGTTGGACTCGTTCTTAATTTTGAAGCGCGCGGGAACAAAGGTGAGTCATTTATGTTTGAGACGAGTGAGCAGAATGGCTGGATCGTAAAGGAGTTTTTGAATGCAGCTCCACAACCACTGGCGTATTCACTACTGTATAATCTGTATAAACTAATGCCTAACGACACAGACCTGACGATTTTCCGTGAAGGAGGATTAGCAGGACTGAACTTTGCCTTTGGTTCGGGGTTAGACGCTTATCACGATCCAATCGATACACCGGAAAATCTGGATCAAGCCAGCCTGCAACACCATGGGGAATATATGCTTAGCTTGACTCAACACTTTGGTAATTTGGATCTGACTCAAGTGGAACAAGAAGATCGGGTGTATTTTAACGTTATCGGTTGGAATGTGGTTAGTTATCCAGAATCTTTGGCGACATGGTTCATGATCTTTGGTGTATTATTATTTGCCATAACCGTGTGGCACGGCATACGCAGAGGTCGTATTCATCTTAAAGGGATGACAGGTGGATTCCTAATTACATTGCTGAATTTAGGGATTATATACGGTGTTATTACACTTTTATGGAACGGATTAAAGGCAATAATATCCGAAGATGAATACTTCTCGTTACTGTTAGATCCTCAAATTAGTTTGTACTATCTTCTTGGATTATTGATCTTGACGATCACTATTTCTTTCCTCTTCATACGATTACTTTCACGCTATATTCGTACAGAGAATCTTTGGATGGGCTCATTACTTCTATGGCTTATACTCTGTATTGCGACTACACTGTATCTGACTGGCGGTAGCTATTTATTCACATGGCCTCTTATATTTAGCTTGATCGGCATGAACCTGTCCTTCCTGAATCGTGAGGGTTCATGGACATGGATTTCGGCAGTATTTGCGACAGCTGGTTTCATTTTATTAACACCGATGATTCGGCTCGTGAATGATATGATGACGCTAGATTTAGCAGGAATACTAATGACAGTTTCAGCGTTAGCATTCACTTTAATATATCCTGTGTTTTGTAGAAGGAACTCAGTGTTGAATTGTCAGTTTAACGTTTGATGCATTGAAGTAGCAAAATAAACAGAGTAGCGAGTCTCCACAGGGGAGAAACGCTACTCTGTTTATTTTGATAGCTATTAACCACCCAAATTACCCGAAGAAGCGATGCCTGCCTTGTCAAAAATTTGTTTCAACTGTTGCTCTTTCATGTCATCCCAAGGGTTTGACGGTGTATGGCTGAAGGTTGGGACGGAGAGACCGGCCAAGCGAACCGCTTCCTTGATCGTGGGAATGAACGGCTCATCGAGTGCATAAAGTGGCGGAATCTGAATTAGCTTCCGGTGGTACTCAAGCACCTCCTGGAGGTTATTGTTCTGATAACTCTTATATAAACCCAGCATAAGTTGCGGGGCAAAATTGGCACTGGCTGCAATGGCACCAGCTCCGCCTGCCGCTAGGGTAGGCAGTAAGTATTCATCGAAGCCGCAGAATACCGCGAACGCCGGATTAACTTCCTTAACCATCAGAATCATCTGACGGATGTGACTAAGTTGGTCTACTGTTTCTTTGATGCCGACCACATGGGCGTAACGTTCCGCAAGACGTCTAACAAAAGAAGGGCTTAAATCTTGTCCAGTAAGCGCCGGGAAATTATAGAGCATAAGGGGTAACTCTGACGCTTCGGCGATAGCTGCATAATGTGCGAACAGGCTTTCTTCACTTAGCTTGCAGTAGTAAGGGTTAATGACGACAACGCCGATTGCCCCGCTGTGTGCGGCATGCTTAGTAAGACGAATGGCCTCTGCCGTTGTGTTACTGCCTGTTCCAATCCAGACTGGAAGACGTCCATCCGTGCAGCGAATACAGAACTCCGCAATCTCTTCCCGCTCTTCTGCATTGAACTGGTTGAATTCCCCAGCGGTTCCCAGGAAGAACAGGCCGTGAACGCCTTTGTCAATCAAGTTGTTGATTAGAAGTTCCATCCCAGTACGATCAAATTTTTGCTCCTCATTCAAAATAGTAGGGACAGGGGGGATAATGCCTGCATTTGTATGAATAATTTTATTTTTCATTTGTTTTTACCTCCTAGTTTGATATTATAAACTTGTGATTATTATATTGAACCTTATAAAGTTTATCAATTGTTGTTTTTAAGAGAGGGGATTGAAGGGGTGGACCGTAAATATTGGGTTCCCGCGTTAGAACGAGCCGATATGATACTGACGGCGATTGCCCGGAAGCCGGGGGAATATAAAATGACCGATCTGTGCGAGGCCACAGCGATCAACAAAAGCTCAATGTTTTCCTTGTTACGGACGATGGAGGCTTTGAACTGGGTGAGTAAGGATGAAAGGGAAGCCTATGCCCTCGGAGCGGGAATGGCTTATCTTAATTCGGTGTTTATTGAATCGAATAAACAGAATTACAATTTGGTTGAGCAATTTTTGCAGGCTTCAATGGAGAGTGTCAAAAGCATCGGGGAGACCTTCCAGTTGTCCGTTCTGGACAGGAATGAAATCATATATCTAGCTAAACAGGAAGGGCCATCGCTGGTGAAGTTGGAATCAAGTCCAGGCATGCGGTTTCCGGCCCATGCGACAGCGATGGGTAAGATGTTGCTTGCACTGCTACCGCCTGAAGAACTGGAGAAGCGGTATCCAGACAAGATTTTATCTCCTGTAACATCTCATACCGTGACAGACTGGAAGGAATTCATGGTGAAAATGGCTGAAATCCGCTCCAATGGGTATGCGGTAGATGATGAAGAGATTATTCAGGGAATTTGCTGTGTAGCTGCTCCCGTTTTCGATGCTTCCGGGAAAGCCGTTGCGGCAGTGAGCACTTCCATGATGCGACATGCCTACTTGGACAAACAGGACGAAGCACTTAAGGAAGTCATCCAGTTGGGGATTGGCCTATCTCTTGCTTAATATTTCGATGCTTGCTCTACATTACAAGGTAGAAAGAAGGGTTAACAATGGAACTTAGCTTGCCAGAAATTATGAGGGAGAATTCAGGACAGTTCATACCGGTCGATACCGTTGCCGAAGGACCATCCGGCAGCCTCCCGATTACAGGAGATATGCTGCGGAGTGCGCCGAGTGGTGAAATCTTCGGCATGACCCAGAATACGGGGATGGGCTGGAATCCGCTACTTTTAAATGGGTCGCAATATCTCATCTTGGGTACGATGGGGGGGATCCGACGTGAGGACGGCAGTCCGATTGCTCTTGGATACCATACAGGCCATTGGGAAATCGGCTTGATGATGGAAGAGGTTGCTCAGGAGATCACCGCACATCAAGGGATTCCGTTTGCTGGCTATGTCAGCGATCCCTGTGACGGCCGCTCCCAGGGGACAACGGGAATGTTCGATTCCCTACCTTACCGGAACGATGCTGCTATGGTGTTTCGTCGCTTAATCCGCTCTCTGCCTACACGCAAAGGAGTGATTGGCGTAGCTACCTGCGATAAAGGGCTACCCGCGATGATGCTGGCCTTGGCTGGCATGCGTGATCTTCCGGGAATTATTGTGCCAGGAGGTGTTTCTCTGCCGCCTATACACGGGGAAGATGCAGGTAAAGTGCAGAGCATCGGGGCGAGATTCAGTAATGGGGAACTTTCCTTGGAAGAAGCAGCAGATCTCGGGTGCCGTGCTTGCGCAACGCCAGGCGGCGGTTGCCAATTTCTAGGCACGGCTGCTACGGCCCAGGTGGTCGCCGAAGCGCTAGGCATGTCGGTTCCCCATTCCGCTCTGGCCCCTTCGGGACAGCCTGTATGGAAGAACATGGGACGACAGTCTGCCCGCGCACTACTGCAAATGGAGCGCAGTGGAATGGTCATGAAGGATATTCTGACAGACCGAGCAATACGCAATGCCATGGTGGTTCATGCTGCATTCGGAGGATCTACAAATCTGTTGCTTCATTTGCCCGCCATTGCCCATGCCGCAGGACTACGCATTCCGACCGTCGAAGACTGGAATGACGTCAACCGCAAGGTACCTCGTCTGGTCAGCGTGTTGCCGAACGGGCCGGTTCCGCACCCGACGATTCGCGTGTTTCTTGCGGGAGGCGTCCCCGAAGTCATGCTGCATTTGCGCCGACTGGGACTGATTGATGATTCCGTTCTTACGGTAACAGGGAGGACCCTTGGAGAAAACCTCGATTGGTGGGAAACCTCGGAAAGACGTCAGGACATGCGGAACCGCCTGATAGAGGCTGATGGCATCGATCCAGATACCGTCATTATGAGTCCCCAAGAGGCGAAGAAACAGGGAATGGCTTCCACAATGACCTTTCCAACCGGAAATCTGGCTCCGCAGGGCTCAGTCATCAAGTCGGCAGCGATTGATCCCTCTGTCCTGGACAGTGAAGGCATCTATCGGCATACAGGAAGAGTTAAAGTATTTACTGCGGAAAAAGATGCAATCCGAAGCATTAAGCTTGGACTTATCCAGGCGGGAGATATCCTTGCTGTCATCGGTCGTGGACCCAGCGGTACCGGAATGGAAGAAACGTACCAGTTAACATCCGCGTTGAAGCACCTTCCCTTCGGCAAGTACGTTACTCTGATTACGGATGCCCGCTTCTCTGGGGTCTCTACAGGAGCATGCATTGGGCATATCGGTCCGGAAGCACTAGCCGGAGGCCCTCTTGGTAGACTAAGAGACGGTGATTGGATAGAGATTATTGTCGATACAGTTAAGCTTGAAGGAAGTGTGAATCTAGTTGGTGACGGGGAGCAACCGGGCAGTTCGCAAGACGGAGCTGAACTTCTGGCTGTCCGCAGTGAGCATCCGTTCTTGGCCGTTGATCCGGGATTGCCGGACGATACCAGATTATGGGCTGCACTACAGTCCGTGAGTGGCGGAACATGGCAGGGCTGTGTCTATGATACCGATAAAATTATTGCCGCCATAGATGCGGGCCGGCAAGCATTGGGGTGGAAATAATGAATAGAAATATAATTCATAATCCGATTCTCCGCGGCTTTCATCCGGACCCATCGATCTGCAGAGTGGGAGAAGATTATTACATTGCCACATCCACATTCGAATGGTTTCCCGGCGTCCGCATTCACCATTCCCGCGATCTAGTTCATTGGCGTCCACTTACGCATGCGCTTACACGACAATCACAATTGGATATGGAAGGGGATCTGGACTCCGGTGGTGTGTGGGCCCCGTGCCTCAGCTATGACAATGGAACCTTCTACCTCATCTATACGGATGTCAAAAGCAGACAGGGGGCATTCAAAGATACACCGAATTATCTGGTCACCGCTCCGAGTATCGAGGGTCCTTGGTCTGAACCGCTCTATCTGAACAGTAGCGGCTTTGACCCTTCTCTGTTCCACGATACCGATGGGCGTAAATGGCTGATCAATATGTTATGGGATCACCGGACGTACAAGAACAGCTTCGCTGGGATAGTGCTACAAGAATATTCTACAGAGCTGGGGCAACTGGTGGGTCCAGTGCTTCCTATCTATAGAGGGACAGAACTAAGGCTGACGGAAGGCCCTCATTTATACCATAAAGACGGCTGGTATTACCTCATTACAGCAGAAGGAGGCACTCAGTATGACCATGCAGTGACGGTAGCTCGGTCGCGGAATATTGAGGGTCCTTATGAAACTGATCCAAGCAATCCGGTCCTGACCTCTGCCGGCGATAGAGGGTTAGAACTGCAAAAGGCGGGGCATGCCTGTCTTGTTCAGACCCATACCGATGAGTGGTACATGGTCCATTTGTGCGGTCGACCGGTAAAGGACAAGTATTGCAACTTGGGCAGAGAGACTGCGATTCAGCGTTGTCGATTCACGGAGGATGAATGGCTAACACTTGAGGATGGAAGCAACCGACCCTCCATTACCGTACAAGGTCCGAATATTCCAGCCCAGCCTTTTGAGCTACCTGCTGAGAGAGATGACTTTGACTCGCCGGAGTTGGATATTCGCTGGAGCACCCTGCGTATTCCAGCTGATGAAGCCTGGCTCTCACTGAAGGAACGGCAAGGTTTCTTGCGTTTAAGAGGGAGAGATTCAATGAGTTCCTTGCACCGCCAAAGTTTAGTCGCATTACGTCAGCAGGCTTTTAACTGTAGCGCTGAGACTGTTGTTGAATTCGAGCCAGAGCATTTTCAGCAGATGGCTGGACTTATTGTTTATTATGATACGAAGGATTATGTCTATTTGCGGATTACTCATGATGAGGAATTGGGTAAATGCCTGGGCATTGTCCGCTCTAAAGACGGTGTATATGAGGATACTCTGTGTGCCGAGGTTCCCTTACGCTCTGGTGCAAGCTGCAAGTTGAAAGCGCTGATAGAACGGGAGTACATCCAGTTTTATTACAGTGCTTCAGATTCAGATTGGGAGAAGATTGGCCCACGCCTAGACATTTGTCATTTATCTGATGATTATCCGGCTTGTATCAGGTTTACGGGGACGTTTATCGGTATGTGCGTTCAGGACCTCGCTGGAACATACCGTACAGCAGACTTTGCTCATTTTGAGTACAGTGAGATTCCTTATTGAATACTAACATTCACAAAATGAAACTCTTGTTCCCATAAACTGAATGAAGCCATTGATTCGATTATCTTCCACATAGGAATGGAAGATGGTGACAAGAAAGATATCCTTTGGAAAATGGGCAATTACAAGGTTGGTGACGGAACTTTAGACGTTATTGAGTATCGGCCCGTGCTGGCGTCATAGCTTTTTTCAATCTGTCCACTTGAGAGGTATTCCCAAATAGAAAACTTAGTTTTGTGAATAGACTTGATTTTTTATAAATAAAGTTTTATCATTGACCCATCAACTATTGATGGGTCAATGATTTAAAGGAGGTCTTTATTATCTCTACATGTCATACAGAAGATCTATTATACTTGCTAATGCATTTAAACAAGCATATTGCGACCCGGTTTGAACAATGTGCTGGAGTTAGTCCCAATCGGCTCGAACTCCTTTGCAAACTAATGGGTGGGCAAATAAGTCAGTCGGATCTGCAGAAAGCAGTATCTATTGATCCAGCTGCGGTGACCCGTCATGTTCAGCAATTGGAAGCAGAAGGAATACTTCTGCGAACTAGGTCTGAGAGCGACAATCGGGTTACCTTAGTTCAGCTGACCGAAGAAGGCAAACGTAAAGTAGTAATGTTTAAAGCGGAGAAAGATCGTTTTCTTGAGGAAATGCAGGAAGACCTCACGGAATCAGAACGACTTGGGTTTATTCAAGCTCTACAGAAGCTGAACAGCCAGATTCAACGAATGAAAGAAACAAGTAAGACCAATTAATGATAGAGAATAGGAGAGAAATAACATGACTGAAACAACCCTAAACAATGATTATAAAGATATTATCACTTCTCGGCACTCTGTGCGTGTGTACGATCCAACGGTCACAATCAGCCGTGAGGAAATGACTGAAATTTTGGAAGAAGCGACTTTGGCTCCGTCATCCGTTAATCTTCAGCCTTGGAGATTTCTTGTCATTGATAGCCCAGAAGGTAAATTGACGCTTGAAGAGCTAGCACCAGGTAACAAAAACCAAGTTACAACTTCCTCTGCAGTCGTTGCCGTTTTCGGAGATATGAACGCATTTGATAATGCTGACGAAATTATGAGTACTGATGTGGAAAGAGGGTATATGCCGCAAGAGATTAAAGATCAAGTAATGGCTAACTATACGGATCTTTTTGGACGTATACCAGCACAAGCTTTTCGTGAAATGATTCTGATTGATGGCGGTCTAGTATCCATGCAACTTATGCTTTCTGCTCGTGCCCGTGGATATGATACAAATCCGATTGGTGGATATGACAAATCCCGTATTGCGGAAGCGTTTGGTATGGAGAAGGAACGTTATGTACCGGTTATGCTTATTTCTGTAGGCAAAGCTACTAAAGAGCCACGTAGGACTAGCCGTCTTCCTATTGACCGTATTGCAGAGTGGAAGTGAGACTATCTATGATCATTATTCATGCAGAAATGAAGATTAATCGTGAAGTAGAAGCAGAATTTCTGGAGTGCGTACAAGAACTTATTGAATTATCTCGCTCGGAAGCAGGGAATGTGTCATATAAGCTCCTGAAGGATACAGATAAGGATGACACATATCTCATGGTCGAACAGTGGAAAGACCAAGAAGCAGTAGGAGCTCACAATGCAAGTAGCCATTTTCAGGCGTTCGTAGCAAAAGCACCAAAATACTTGACAGCACCGTTACATGCTCAAGCTTTCATAGGTGAACCCATCAGCAAATAATTAAAGATCTAAAGGAAATTAATTGATTTAAAGAAGAAGCCTTAAAAGAGTTTATCCTCTTTTAAGGCTTCTTTATGAGGGATGGATCGGTTATATATATTTATAAGTTCTTGTGCTTTAATCAAGTGAGTTGTCAATAAGAATGATTAAATGTAAGAGAATAAATCGTAATTTTTCCTGTTAATGATGATCCGTCTATTGATCACAATGGTCTGATTAATAAAAAACTTGGAGCTTTTTTATATATCAAATGGAATAATGATGAATTATATATGTATTCGATATCCTATCGAGTATACTATGCTCATATCTCGTTAAATAATAGACATCGTTTGTTTTTACCGCCTTTATTGGTGCTTTTTCAATCGCGACCCTCGTAATCACTTCTCCATCCACACGGTATAAAATAAATTCCTGCGTGTTATAGGCATAATCCAAATAAAAATGGCCAATATCTGTATTAATCCATATATCCCCAAGTTTTATCTCGTATTTATTCTCAATCCATTCCTTTTATCTTTCATTTCGAATCCTCTCAATAATTGATTCTCCAATATATGTATTGTTCATATTGTATACTTTTCCTTCAGATCTTACTATCCCTAATAGGTCATTGTTCTATCGTTACTTCACTAATGAGCAGGGCAAGGTGCTAAACAAGCTGTGCAAATTAATTCGGTTCTGGGCAGTAGATGACGAACGAAAACTAAAAAGCCATCGCATCTCTGTTGAAGAACTGGAATTGCTTCATCTTGATAGCTTAAAGAATGAGGAATACATACGTGTCGTTTTTGTATAGCTAGTTAAAGTTCTGAATAATAAGAACTTCTTACGGAATCGGAATGGATATAACTGAAAATTCAATAGCGTATCCTAATGTGTAATTAATCACTGCAAAAGAGACAACAGTAAACCCTTAACAAAAATATAACCTTATGTTCAAGAGTCAAAAGTACATCCAGATGTGAATCTAGGTGTATAGCTCGCAACGGACATGAGAATCAAACTATAAAAAACACAAAAACGAAAAACACATTGTCTGTGACAATGCGTTATTCGTTTTTGTGTTTCTGTTATAGATAATGTTTTACCGCATTACCAAAGATAGTAACGAACCATTAGGGGTTCGTCGTAGGTATCTCTTAACTACAGCCAAGTTGTTTTCGAATAGATGAAAGCCACAACGAAAGTAATCAAAGTTCCGATGGAAGCAATTGTACGCATATGGTTCCAAGTAGTCCAGTCCACGACATACTTGTTCCAAATTTGGACACCCACGTCACTCCCGGCAGTCACCGCTGCCAAATCGTTATTCATTGGTACGTTAAACGTCACAGTGACAAGGAAAACCCCTATAATGTATAATAAACTCCCTGCCAAAAGCCATTTCGATTCGGTTTGACTCCATCTCATGACGGAGTAAATCGTTGTGATCACACAGCACAAAGTTGTACCCATAAAGAATAATGTGAAGAGTGGAGTTAATATATTCACGTTAATTGATTGCATTGCCTTAATGCCCATTTCATGAGGTATATCTGAAAGCGATTTCATTACAAAATTTGAGAATGCGAAAAAAATACCCGCCATTAAAGCAGAGCCAACAATAACAAAAATTTCGATAGCCCAAACAACACGCATCATTATACCCGTTCACCCCATACTTCTGTAGTAGCAGTAATTTGGGTGTATAGTGAGAAGTCCCGAGGTTCTCTATTAAGTACTTTCTGCACTCCATCGCCCAGGTATGCGTTTCTGCCATCGAGGACTTCTGTGAATAATTCCGTCATTAAGTCGATCGCATCTTCCGGGTAGTTTTGCTCACGCATTCCTGCAACGAAGTCTTCGATCGAGATAGGGATATAGGCGATGTCGCGATTTATGACTTTGGAGATTTCTGAAGTCGCTTCTGCGAAGGTCATTAGTCGTGGGCCGGTAATATCGTAAATTCGGCCAGTGTGACCCTGCTCCGTTAATACTTTAAATGCAACATCCGCAATATCATCAACATCGACAAACGGCTCTTTCACATCGGTAACCGGCAATACAACTGCCCCATCCATCACTTGATCAAGTAAGAAATTTTCACTGAAGTTTTGGCAAAACCAACTGACGCGCAAGACCGTCCAATCAGCACCGGAGTTTCGCAATGCTTCTTCAGCTCGTTCGGCGCCTTCTTCGCCACGTCCCGAAAGCAGCACAAGGCGTTTTACACCTAACTCGACAGCGAGTTTCGAGAATTCCCCTATGTCGTGGGCGGCGCCTGGGACAGCAAGGTCTGGCGAATACGTAATATATGCGACTTCTGTGTTCTGCAATGCATCATGCCATGTTGATGGATCGGTCCAGTCAAACCGAATAGGAGTCGAACGCGCGACGGATCGAAAAGGTAAGCCGGTGTCTTGAAATCTTTTTACTAAGCGTCGTCCAGTTTTACCTGTTCCTCCAATCACCAAATACAGGGTTTCAGTCATAGTTATTCCTCCATAGTTTTAATTAAATAGAAAACCATTAACCCCAATATTTGTATGTGAAAACAAACTATAGCATGCTAAAGTGTTGAAGTCACTATTTAATTATCTACAAAATAGAAAGAATCAAAAGAATTAATAACCGTAAAAATACGTACAATCATGGCTAAAATGGAACTAAACGCAGTGAATGAGGATCAGAATACAACTGCCATTCGTATCAGTGGAAAGATTATACGTGGTTCGGATAATTTTGAAAGAATCGTAGCTTATGTTATTTTTTGGGAGGAACTAGTAATTATTGATAGAATAAATATGAATATGATCAAGTTATAAATTTGTATACATAAGGAGATAAAACTATGGCAACAAACAAATTATTGAGAATGGACAATGTTGGTATCGTTGTAGAATCCCTTGATGACGCAATTTCTTTCTTTGAGGAGATTGGCTTGAAGCTCGAAGGGCGATCTATTGTCGAAGGTGAATGGGCTGGTCGCGTAACTGGGCTGGGTTCACAACGTGTAGAGATTGCTATGATGGTTACCCCAGATGGACTCAGCCGACTTGAACTTTCGCGATTTCTTAACCCACCTACTATCACAGATCACCGAACTGCTCCTGTTAATGCCATAGGTTATCTACGAGTCATGTTCACCGTTGAAGACATTGACGAAATGGTATCCAGACTCACTAAGTATGGTGCTCAACTCGTTGGCGAAGTGGTTCAGTACGAGAACTCATATCGGCTCTGTTACATTCGTGGCCATGAAGGACTTCTAATCGGTTTGGCAGAACAACTAGGTAATAAATAAGTTTTAGCAACGTATTACATAATAAAGGCTATGATAGGCGTTTTATTATGTACTAACCTTCTTTTATCTGAATTAGAAAAGAGGTTCTGAATCAATGAATAACCGTATTATCTGGGGGATAGTATTATTAGCACTGAGTTTGTTTCTTAAGCCAATTTTGGCGATTGTGGGGCTGAATGAAAGGTTGTTCGGATTGCACTGGCAAGGTGAAACAGTGTTTTCATTGAGTCCATTCTTAGTTCGGATTATTATGGCGGTAATTGGGATTGTCATGCTTATCATCGGTGGTATGCAAGTTGTAAAACAGAAGACTAATTAGGAGAAGAATCTGATCTAGAGAACATGGTCGAAGTGAAACGCACCTACTCATTGGGCAATTCTGACATTGACATCTGATAGCTTTTCTAAAATAATAGAGAGTAATTAAATACTGGTACCTTTAATTCAGCCCAGAGAGGCTGGCAAGGACAGCGGATTTTTTATAATCACGCGTGAATCAGGGCATATTCCGTATGGGATGCTCCATGTCTTCACGCGGGTTATGATGAAGAAAAAAGGCTACTTGTCAGTTTTACTAGACGAGTAGCCTTTTTTTCTGCTTTTTTTGGTATCAGAACACTATACTGGAGGTATTCTGATGAGCAAACAAGATCAAGAGTTTTCGTGGCAAGCCGTACCAAAAACGCAGAGGAATCATTTTGGGAAGACATTTTCCGTAATGCTGGCATTCACATTCTTTTCGGCAAGCATGCTAGCAGGGGGGACGCTCGGAGTCAGCTTAAATTTCATGGAGTTTATTGGAATTGTGCTTGCAGGTAATCTAGCGCTTGGTATCTATACGGGAGCACTGGCACATATCGCTTCCAAAACAGGTCTTTCCACCCATTTGCTTGCAAAATATTCGTTCGGCGAGAAGGGATCATACCTTCCTTCTTTCCTGCTGGGTTTCACACAGGTTGGATGGTTCGGAGTAGGGGTGTCTATGTTCGCGATACCCGTCGCCAAAGCGATGGACTGGAATGTATACTTGTTAATCTTCGTGTTTGGTCTCGCAATGACGGCATCAGCAATCTTCGGCATGAAGTCGCTCGTCATTCTGGGTTATATAGCGGTTCCGGCTATTGCCATTCTCGGTGGTTACTCCGTATTTGAAGGAGTACATACGATGGGAGGGCTGCAAGGATTGCTCGATTACACACCGTCACAGTCACTCAGCGCGGCAGCCGCATTGACCATTTGTATTGGATCATTTATTAGCGGGGGAACGTTGACACCCGATTTTGCCCGGTTTGCCAAAACGTCTAAGCAGGCAGTTACCGCAACGGTTATATCGTTCTTTCTAGGGAATTCACTCATGTTCCTGTTCGGTGCAGTCGGCGCAATGGCTTATAAACTAGCAGATATTTCGGAGGTCATGTTCCTTCAAGGTTTGATCGTTCCTGCGATCATCGTTCTGGGATTGAATATTTGGACGACTAACGATAACGCACTTTACGCTTCCGGGCTGGGTTTTGCCAACATCACTAAAATTCCGAAAAAATTCTTTGTCATTGTTAACGGGATCGTTGGTACCCTATTTGCCATGTGGATGTACAACAATTTCGTTGGTTTCCTGAATGTGCTGGGCGCGGCGATCCCGTCCATCGGGGCCATTATCATCGCGGACTACTTCTTCGTGAATCGTAGAAACTATCAACCTTTTGCTCAAATGACCTTTAAGAAGGTAAACTGGATAGCAATGATTGCTTGGGCGATTGGTGTTGCCTTCGCTCAACTGGCTCCAGGTATAACGCCACTCAACGCACTAATAGGAACAGCAGTAGTCTATAGCACATTGATGTTAATCATATCTGCCAAAGAATCCAAAGAAAAGGGGAACATAAATGATTATACAGAACGCAAAATTGCGAGGTAAAGAAGGTCTATGGAATATCGTCGTGAAAGATGGGAAGTTTGAGCAAATCACACAAACACTAGAAATAACTGCAAATGAGGAAGTAATTAACGTAAGGAGTTTGCTTGTATTACCGCCATTCATTGAACCTCATATTCACTTGGATACAACGTTAACGGCTGGAGAGCCGGAATGGAATATAAGCGGAACACTATTCGAGGGCATTCAGCGTTGGTCAGAACGTAAGGCATTCCTCACACATGAAGATGTCAAAACGCGCTCTAAAACGGCTCTAAAGTGGCAAATGGCACAAGGGATTCAGTATGTAAGAACACATGTCGATGTTACGGATCCAAGCTTGACCGCTGTTAAAGCAATGCTTGAAGTGAAGGAAGAAATGGCACCCTACATTGACATCCAGCTTGTCGCTTTTCCACAAGAAGGCATTCACTCCTATCCGAACGGCGTGGAATTACTAGAAGAGGCTTTGAAAATGGGCGTTGATGTGGTCGGTGGCATTCCGCATTTCGAATTCACGAGAGAATATGGCGTAGATTCGATGAAGGTCGCATTTGACCTAGCCGAGAAATACGACCGTCTCATCGACATCCATTGCGATGAAATTGATGACGAGCAGTCCCGTTTCTTGGAAGTGGTTGCTAAAGAAGCATACGAACGAGGGCTTGGTTCCCGAACAACGGCTAGCCACACGACAGCGATGGGATCATATAATGATGCATATACGTACAAATTGTTTAGATTACTGAAAATGGCTGACCTGAACTTCGTCTCTAATCCTCTGGTCAACATCCACCTGCAGGGACGGTTCGATACGTATCCGAAAAGAAGAGGGCTGACCCGCGTCAAAGAGCTACAGGAAGCTGGACTAAATGTGTGCTTCGGTCATGATGACATCTTTGATCCATGGTATCCGCTAGGCACAGGGAATATGCTTCAGGTGCTGCACATGGGAATTCATGCTTCACAGTTGCTCGGTTACGATCAAATTGTGAATTCAATTGATCTCATTACGAAAAATAGCGCGAGAACGTTGCATATCGAGGATGTGTACGGCATTGAAGTAGGTAAGCCTGCGAACTTCATCGTTCTTGAAGCAGAGAACGAGTATGAGTTAATTCGCAAACAGAGCGCAGTGCTTTATTCGTTCAGAGGTGGTCGCAAAATCGCCGAAACCAAGCCACGGAACACTTCTATTATTCTGGAGACCGGTTCGGAGAAGGTCACATTCAATAAATAATGAAATGAAGCGTGCGATGCATCACGTAAAGCTAGTATTTTAGACAAAATATCCCCACATGGTAGACAGGGCAATAAGAGATCACGTGATCGTGAACTCTTCCTGTACATGAGGGGAACTTTGCTATACTTAATTTACGTCGCCTGCCAAATCTATCTCAGAGATGGTCTAGATTCGAGACACTGGACGTAGAGTCCAGAAGGAAAGGATTTAAATAATGGACATTTTCGATGAAATAAAATTAATTGGGAAACATGCTTATATTGCAAGAATAGGAGGATTTCGACCGAAAGATACAGATCGTAATTGGTTTGGCGGGAATTTCTTGTTTGATCCTTCGAAAGAGTGTCCGGAAAATAATGGATCTGTATTTGTGCCACTTATCCAAATCTATGTTCCAGATATTAAAGATGGTCATACAACTTTTGGAGACAATATTTTAGTGCAATATATTAATAGAGAGCATCTACCTACTGATATAAATAGAAATGGAGATGGTTGGAAGCCAATATTATTCAAAAGGTATCATTACCTGGGATAAACACGGAGAGGAAAAAGGTGGATTGTATGAGTACTTATTCGAAGTAGATAAGATTTTAGGAAATGAACCCATACAAAAAACGAGAGAAGGTATTCTCAATTAGAAACAAATGGATTGGATATTGAACCCAAATAACTTAGGAATTGCTGAAATGGTAACTCAGTATTTACCTATTCTCTTAGAAAAAGAGGGTGATTATTTATTTGAGTATAAAGACGGAATAGTAAACATGGTGGTATATGAAAATGGTCTTGTTGGAATTTATAATTCAAATTTCGAAAAATACTATCAAATTGATGTGGTTGTTGAATTGTTTGAGAATAGAATATTGTTTACTGAATTCACTTATTCTTAGGTGTTACTATCGCAGAATTATGTAAAGAAGAAGAGATCCTAGATCAATACGGATTAGAGCCTGATATTAAATATAGGGGGGTAATAAAATATGGCTGAACGATTTCCATGCAAGATGGAAGGCTGCAGCGCAACAATTCTGCCGAACACCGCAGCCAAAACAGACGGTATATGCATGCCCTGCCATCAAGAGCAGGAACGAAAAAAACAACAAGCTTATATTGAGCAGCACCGCAAAACAGTTAATCTGTATGCGCAATTAACAGATCATGTAGACATTCTTAAGGTGATGCATGGACCAAGAAAGCATGACCCACTTATTCAATACGTTCCTTTTCCGTTAAACATGGAGCAGATGTACATATCTTTATCAGATCAGGAAGCTGACCGTATGCTGAAATATGCGATGGAGTTACTTGCTGGTAACAATGAAAGTGAAGCAGAAGAAATTCTTTTGTCTCTGGTATGCTATCGTGATGATAATATATCGGACGTTTTGCCTGAGCTTATTGAGTGCGAGTTATTTTACAATCCGATTCTTTTAAAAAATGCATCACAAGACATTCGAGATCAGATTCTGGAGCGGGTGGAGTGGGATGAGGACAACCGTAACCACCTTCTCCTTGTACTCGGATGGATCGGTGATGCGGTGGTCATAGACCAGGTTCGGGAATGGCAAACGCAGCAACCCAAATGGGCGGAACAGTTATTTGTACCTCCTGAACATTACACTCTTGATGGAGGATGGGAACTTACTCCGGACGGAGTGAGGCGTGACCTAGTTAACCATATATGTTATGCGATCAGGCAAGCAGAACAACAGAATGATGATTTATATGAAGAACATTATGCCCGTTTTCTAGAGACAAGCCTTTCTACATGTCCATGGTGTAAAAGAAAATTAACAAAACTGATGGATGTCGTTACTACTCATCCGGCCTTGCAATATCTCGCTCTGCCGATGGAGAACCTGCAGTTAGTAACCTGTGACTCTTGTGGAGGTTATAACAAGATTTACATGGAGCTGGACAATCTTGGCGTGCCTGTCTGGAGCCGCTATAATCAGGAACCCGAGTATCTCCCGGACTTGGATGACGTAAACAGTACGGAAACCCTAGCTAGTTTAGTCCTTTCAAGTGAACCGCAATCGCCTTTTTATGCTGCAGTTTGGACGTTGTCACAATTGGATTCGCAGATCGGCGGCCATCCAAGTTGGGTGCAGGATCCGGAGTATCCCGTTTGTCCTTGTTGTGAACGAAGAATGCAGTTTATAGGGCAGATCGATTATGCTGATTTCGACGAGTATGGTGAAGGCATTTTTTATATGTTTATATGTCCCAAAGATAGGATTACAGCAACCTTGTATCAGCAAAGCTGAAAAAGGAGCCCGCTTCGAAAGTGGAAGCGAGCTCTTTGTCATTACCTGATCTGCAACTTGCTCTTCAATTAGCCTTCTTTTAACTTATGAATTACTTCTTCTGCAAACCCATCGGTAAAGCGAATAATTCCTTGATCTTGTATGATCCGCCCTTCCTTAATGAGGTGATCAAGCCAATCTGTAATATAAGAGGGCCCATAGCCTCCTATACCAAATTCCCCACCAAAAGCGATTATGTTCATATAGGATGCCAAATATTGATCCCGACTTGTATCCGTATACGACTTGGTATATAACCAAAACTGCACATCATACATGACATATGATAATTCATCTGCATGAAAATGAAAGTAGCCTTTCTCTTCGACAATCCGTGTACAAATGCTGCGAATTTTCTGATCAACCTGCTCCACTTCGGTTACTCGAGAGCAAAGCTCCCCCAGTAGAGTGGAAAACTTGCCGTGTGCTACTTTAGCCAGAGCTTCTTCCTTGTCTTCTTCAGAAGTATCATATTGTTCTTCGCTCACTAAGCCCCTGATAAACGCTTCAAAATTGTCGGCAAGGAAGGTAATCTCATAATCATCTTCTTGATCGACATGAACAACTTCAGGTTCACCATCTTTACCGCATGCTTGATAGTCTAACATCACGACATCATGACCAGCTGAAGGACAATCACAGATCACCACGCCAATGTCTGGATATCCCCATTCCTCAATCATAAACGGACTGCCCAGATCTCCGCACAGGGAATAGCTTTTCTCGCGCCCAATACCCATAATACCCGTTATGGCAATATGACCCTCAGACCATGAAGTTGGCTCCTCTATTGGAAAGCAAGTGTTCCTCGGTACTCCGCCATTCTGCTGTTTCATAAGATAAATATAAGAAGAGGGAAGCTTATAACCAAGCTCTTTCTCTATAGAATCGATTAGTTCATCCGTGGGTGGCTCAGATTGATAAGATGTTCTTGCATACTAGCTATCCTCCCAAATATCAGTTAGAGGTATATCTGAAAATGGAGCCTTTTCCCCTTCAGGATTGGCAAACTCCAGGGACGCTTTCTTCTTGCAGAGCCGGAGTTCTTCTCTTTTCTGCTTGTCCGCTTTTTGAATGCTCCGTCTTAAAAAGAACGCAGTTCTTTGATCAGTACCCTCTAATTGGTCAGACCTGCGGAAAGCCTGAATAGCTTCCTCATATCGATTTAAATGATAAAGAGCAAAACCTACCCGAAAATGCCATAGGGAATCCTGTTCTCCGGCACGGACTATTTTCTCAAATTGATCGAGCGCTTCTTCATAAAGCCCTAAATTATTATAGGCTCTGCCCAAGAGGCTAATCACTTCATAGTCTCGTTCTTCATCAGGAATCGCTGTCAGTGAATCGACAATTTGCTGATGCTCGTCTCTTTCATGCCACTCGTTTAGTTGATTAATAAGCTCTCGTTTCATTTCTACCTCCAAAAGTTTATTTAGAATATAGCTTTATATGTTTTTGGAACCTTCTACCTTAAAAATAGTAACATCTATAATTGAGGGTTTCTACAACGTTTCAATATGTTACTATGAAACTGTATTTATAGTTTGTTCATTTGAGTTTTCACAGATTATCGAAATACATACATTGTGAACAGTACGAAGAGTTATGTTTCGAGTTGAATGATAATAACTCAAGTGATCTGGCTGTGATGTTTGGTTATCCATCTACGCAGCATGGGGATTGTGAATATGAAGCATCTCTTCATCTGTTGACAGGCCAACAATATAACTATTCAACGGATTCAGCGTTGGAACAGATATCAGATTACTTCAAAGGTGATTCTGATAGAGCGAAGCAGGAAGTGCAGGATATGCTATTGTTGCTCGCGCTAGACTCCGATCAGGATGTAGGATTCTGCTGGTGGGACGCTGGAGAATTGCAGTTTTATATTCGAAAGGAAGATCTGCTCGCAGGCAACTTCGCAAATACGTATTGCTCCCTATATTCGAGTTAATTCAGAGAAGTTGAGTACTTCTTAGCTGATTGGAGTGACTGTTTTGAAATATTTAAAAGATGTACAGGAGCCGGGAATGGGAACATGGTATTTTGAAATTGATAACAACAGTGTGGCATACAGACAGATGGTTTATCATGGTGACGGCATCTGGATCACATCGAATCGAAAGCATGATCTATATCATTATATGCTGGCAGAACATCCACTCGATGCGAAGGAATCCTATTACAAGGAAATTAGTCAGGCGGAATTCGAGTATCTCTGGCACGATCAGCTTCAACTTGGTATAGAATACTGGCATCGAACCCAAAGTCTGTTCCCTGTCGGTACTCGAGTGAAAGGGTATATAGAAGGTTTTTTTCCACAAGGTACCTTGATAAACTTACTGGAACCTCAGGCCGTAGGTATAACGGACACTTCCGCTCTGATAACAGAAACCCCTGCTGAATGGATGTACCCACGCTATTGGGTGATCGCCGAAGTATCTGGATACGATGAAGTTAATCAGTGGGTACTCCTTACCCGTGCTGAAGTTATAGGAAGTACGTACGATGAGGAAAGTAATAAAAATTCAGTAAGTTAAGATTGAACAGAATGAGGGATTGGAATGGACAATAAGTTAATGGACCGCATCAAGGGTGGAATGTATGGTGTGGCTGTAGGAGACGCTCTTGGCGGTACAACTGAGTTTATGACGGAGCGGGAGATTAAGGCAAAGTACGGTTATTTGACGGAAATCATCGGCGGCGGGGTATGGAACCTGGAACCGGGAGAAGTAACCGACGATACGATGATGACGCTTAGTGTAGCTGATGGGATACTCGAAAATACGGAGGAGCCTATGGAAGGGATCGGGCGCTTTTTTATGGAATGGTATCTGGAAGTGAATACGAAGAAAATATAGAAGCGCCGCCGGATTGTCCGCCAAGTGGTTTTATCGTACATACTTTCCGATGGGTTCTACATATTTTACTTCATACATCCAATTTTGAAAGCGTCGTACAGAAGGCGGCAAATCTAGGGGTGACTCTGATACGATTGGTGCCATTGCCGGAGGGTAGGCAGGTATTTATTATGGCTATGAAGGCATTCCTGCTCAATATGCAAATGCGATTCTCATTAAAGAAAGACTTAGCACTAGCGAAAGGACTTCACAACGGCAATGTAGTGATGAACCTGCGAGACTGTGCGAACTGGCTGTACAATGGGTAATCAGCAATCCGAATCCAATTGCGCTGGAACAGCCTGATTATAAGACGATAACTTATGTTCAACCCACGAAATAAAATTCTGTGTGGTCTAATAAGGAGGAATTTACTTGCCCTGCGTTTGTTTTTCTGTTAATTTTGATAGTAACATTATGATATTAACACAAAACTACTAACTAGTTCTCGTGATTTTAGTCTATGCATGAGTGAAAAAACGGAGGGATACAAGATGACAAAGGTTGTGGGAGGCTGGAGGCTGTTCGAAATAGCGTGGTTGATGCTGTTTACTTCAATCGCTGTCGGGTTTACGGTTATTTCAAAGGACTCATTATTCGGATTTACGGTATTTATTACTGGGGTGCTTTGCGTGGTTCTTGCGGCGAAGGGTAACCTGATGAGCTATGTCTTTGGTATGTACAATACCATCGGTTATGCTTATTTAGCCTATATCAACGGTTTGTTTGGAGAGGTAATGTTGAATCTGCTATTCTTCGTTCCTATGAATGTCATTGGCTACTACATGTGGAAAAATAACCGCCAAGAAGATGGTAAGCTTACCATGCGACAGATGGATCTAAAAGGACTGCTCCTCGTTGGGGTCGTCTGTGTAATCGGATGTTTACTGCTGGGATATGGGCTTTCATTCATTCCAGAACAGAACTCGCCATACATCGATGCTACTACGACGGTGCTGTCTGTTGTGGCGACCTTCTTAATGGTTCGTAGATTCAAGGAACAATGGTTGGTCTATATCGTGCTAAATCTCTTCACGGTGCTGTTGTGGGTGATTCGTATGTTGGAGGGTAGCGGTGTAGGCTTGCTGATGATCGTGATGTGGAGTGCGTATCTGGTCAACGCGGTTTACGGGTACTATATTTGGAATAAAGGGGTCAAGGAGGTGGTGGCATGAGTACACTTGGACTAACACTGGGGAAGTTTGCCCCGCTGCATAAAGGCCATCAGTTCATGATTGAAACGGCGCTGCAAGAGGTCGATGAGTTGATCGTAGTCATTTATGAGACCACGGTCACTCCGATCACGCTTCATGTTCGGGCAAATTGGATTCGTAGGCTCTATCCAGCCGTCCGGGTAATCGAAGCTTGGGACGGCCCGGATGGGTATTCGGATGACAGGGAGCATGAGATTCGGGAAGAACAGTATATACTCGGGTTGCTGAACGGCGAGCAAGTAACGTATTTTTACTCGAGCGAGTTTTACGGCGGGCATATGAGTCTCGCTTTGGGTTCGGTAGACCGGCGTGTGGATGAAGCCCGCGAGCGGGTTCCGATCTCAGCAACAATGATCCGTTCCGATCCATTTAAGTATCGAGAGTTCGTCAGTGATATCGTGTACAGGGACTTGATCACGAAGGTGGTATTCGTGGGTGCAATGTCCACAGGAAAATCAACGATCACTGAAGCGCTGGCTCGGAGATATGACACGACCTTCGCGAGTGAATACGGACGCGATTATTGGACCGAGCATCAGGTGGACCGCAGAATTGGGCTGGAGGCGTTTAATGAAATCGCGGTAGGTCATATTGAGAGAGAAGAACAGGCATTGCTTGCGGCAAACCAGTATCTGTTCGTTGATACCAATGCAATTACGACGTATATGTTTGCACTGGATTACCACGGACTGGCGCCCGAGCTGTTAACCCGTATCGCTTTGGAGAATGCGCAGCGATACGACCTGTTCTTCCTATGCGACGATGATATTCCTTACGACGATACGTGGGATCGCAGTGGGGATCAGAAACGGCAAGTTTTTCATAAACAGATCACTGCGGACTTAAAGGCACGGCGGATTCCCTACATTACGCTGCGGGGTAGCCTCGAGGAACGCATGTGCAAGGTAGACGAAGTGTTGGCAAATTTCGAGCCCTACCGGAATTATTTCGGGGAGCTATGATGAAATTCGAGAACACTTTAGACTCAAAAATGAAGGAGCGAACACATGTGGATTTGTTGGATAAGGATGGACTTACGGAACGCGAGTTTTTAGAGCAGTACCGGGCAGGAGATTACGAGCGACCTTCGGTAGCGGCAGATATGGTTATTTTCACCGTGACGGATGCGGAGGTGGACAGTTATCGCAAACTACCGGAGAAAGAGCTCCGCGTTCTGCTCATTCGCCGGGGAGGTCATCCCTTCCTCGGCAAATGGGCGTTGCCTGGCGGATTTGTACTGCCGACCGAGACGACTGAGCAGGCCGCGGCAAGGGAACTGCGCGAGGAAACCGGCGTGAAGGATGTTTATCTGGAGCAGTTGTATACGTTCAGTGATATCTGGCGAGATCCCCGAACCTGGGTGATGAGTTGCAGCTATATGGCTCTAATCAACAGCGACAAGTTGGAGCTTAAGGCGGGAGATGATGCGGCCGACGCCACCTGGTTTAAGGTCTCCTATCGGCTGCTGCGGGAGCAGAAAGAGCTGGTTGAGGGTGGATATTTCAAGACGCTGGAGTACGAACTCAACCTAAGCAGTGAAGAAGAAGAGCTATCGGCGATCGTGGCGAGGACGGTGATAACCAACTCTACATCGACTGGCATGGATTTTAAGGTTGTATCAAATGACGGATTGGCCTTTGACCATGCAAAGATCATAGCATGCGCTATCGAGCGGCTACGGGGAAAAGTGAATTATACCGATATTGCACTTCACTTGATGCCAAAGCTATTTACCTTAACGGAACTACAACAGGTGTATGAGGTAATTATGGATAAAGAGCTGTTGAAGGCTGCCTTCCGGCGTAAAGTGGCGGATCTTGTAGTTGAGACCGATCATTATACCGAAAATGCGGGGCATAGGCCATCCCGTTTGTATCGGAGAAATTTGGAGTATTCACTATGATTTACAATCTAGATGAGTTAAGAAAAGATGCAAATAATACATATGGAGGTAATTAAATTTGAACACTCACTACTATCTCAGTTGGTTTAATGATTTTTTTCCAGAGAAGCTGGTCCAATGGTTGCATGAGGATATAAAAGACAGAAAATCACTTGTTATGATTAGCGCTCAACCCTCTAGTTATACAGGTGAACAAATTGACATTGATGATGTTTTTGAAAGGACATGGTTTAATCAGGCCAACATTATGTTTGATGAATATCATTTAATTGATCACCGCATGCAGAAGGAAGATGCTCAGCGATTCATTCAAAACGGTTCTGTCGTTTTTTTGTGCGGTGGCAATCCTGTTTTTATGAACGATTTTTTGGTTGAATATGAGTTGTCGGATGCGATTAAGAACAGTAATGCCCTTATAATGGGTGCCAGCGCCGGTGCGATGAATATGGCTGCAAAATGGTTATGCTCGAAAAACGGTGGCCATAACGTTGAAACAAGTATTATTTATGATGGTATAGGCTTTGATCGTTTTGCCTACGAATCTCATTCTAGACTCGACTACGCAGCGCTCGTTCAAGGTTACCTGTTCCCCCTGTCTGAAGAGATTGATGTTTATGCGGCAGATCAGAAGAGTACTATACGCGTAAAGGACGGCAAACTAGATATCATGGGTGATGTATATTTGATTTCCCACTCAAAGATTCAGAAGTTGGTTGAGACGCTCTAATTAAGGTGAGTGGCGGTGACTTAACAGAATTAATTATTTTTAATGTGTAAAATCATGGATTACAGCAAATCAGTTCAGGGTTCCTCTCTATGATTTGGGCAGAAATGATAAACTTTTTAGACCGCCTTCAATGGTGGTCTTTCTATGTTGGGCGGATGCTAGCTGCTCATTTTATTAAACTAACAGGCAGTTGAGTTCAATTATAGTTCTTAAATTAAGCTTAATTATGTGATCCTAATTATAAAAGTGTATGGTAAAATATAGGCATTAAACTATTTTACAACAAACCATCAATTCGAGGGAGAGGGCAAATGTTAGTACCACAACTATATTTAAATGGTGCTTGTTCTGAAGCTATCGAACTTTATAAAAAGGCATTTAAGTCTGAGATAGATTCAATTATGTACGATTCTGGGAAAGAACCTGAAAAATTTGTTATTCATGCGGAAATGCACATTCTTGGAACTAGGTTCATGCTTAGTGATTTTGGTGGAACTAATGAGTCATCTGTGGATTCCACTATGGAAATGGTCGCCGTATTTGATAATGAAAATGTATTAAGAGAGGCATACCAAGTAATACATAATGGCAGCAAAACAATTACCCCAATGGGTCCAATATTCTTCAGTGATTGTTTAGTCTCATTTGTTGATAAGTTTGGCGTTCGATGGTGTTTCATGGTATAGCCGAGTCCGCTAACAAGAACGGGCCCCTGCTAGGATGAACTTGTCGTGAAAAACAAAGCGATATCTGGGTGAAAGCTCAGCAACATACGCCCCAGTCTAGGATAAAAGCACCTAAGGTTGGGGCTTTTTATTTACACTCTCTGATCCCTTCTGAAAAAGAGTTTGCCAAATTGTCATGGCCTAATCGTGCAGTACCCGGTGAATATTATTTTGAGCTACTTGCCTCAGGGAAGCCTCAAGGGACAGATCACGAGGTTTATAAAGGGAAAGTTGTGATACTAATTATTAGTAATGGTGAGTTTACAACGATGTTGCTAAGAAAAACAGAAAATTCAATAGTTATTGGGAGGCCAACTGCTGGAGCAGATGGTAATGTATTTAGAATAAATCTTCCAGGAAATATAAGAACAAAAATAAGTGGAGTCGGTGTATTTGATCCCGAGAAAAACCAACGCAAAGAATAGGAGTGCTGCCAGATCTTCGTCTTGATCCAACCATTGAAGGAATTATGGAAGGCAAAGACGAGTATGTTGAGAAAGCTGTTAAATTAATTAAAGATGGTTATTAATCTATCTCTTAACGCATCTAGATCGAACATAACAAGACAATCACTTGAGATATGAGAGTGTATTTGATATATAAATGAACAGAGAAGAGCTTGTTAAATCAGGCATTTTTATATAGGCATCGTTGTGTCAAAGAAAATGGCACAACTGTACCTACAATATCCTTAACTAACACAGAGGTTCGAAGCCTATGTATGTTGTTAGCGGACAAATTGTTTTGTGAGTGGATACTAATATATCGTCTCCATTGTTCTAACGGACGGGTTACGTTAACAAAGAAATAAAACCGAGCTGGTAGTGTAGCGTAATGGAATAACTTTTAGAATAATGTAACCTTTATCGTGTGACAACGTTAAAATATTAGCAACATTCAGGGTTATTTCAAAAGAAATTATTAGAAAAGTGGTGTTAAATTTGGTGAGAAGGTTTTCCTTCATTATTATTGTAATAATTATTATTACAGGATGTTCTGTTTCGAACGAAGATGAACTTAACAAGTTAATAGAGAAAACACAGTCCGAAACGTTTGAGTTACTTTATCAAGAAGATGTGGAAAAAGGAATGATCGTTCTGTATAAAGACGAATCGGGATTTCGCCATGCATTCTTCTCTAATAAAAAAGAATACTGGAACACTAGTGGGAATGCCGAACTAAATCCAAAGGATGGTTTTACTTGGGGAATGACTAATGATCCTAACATTCCAATACTGACGTTTGCAGGGTTAATTAATGATGACGAAATACAAAATGTGATGGTAAGACAAAACACATTAAATCAAGAAGTAAAAATTATTTCAACAGAGCAAGGACGATATTGGTTTACCTATTTCGATTATTTGGAAGAAGCCCCTGGACAACCAGATTCCCTCAAAATTGAAGCTCTATCAGGTGATGGTGAGATAGTATGGAAAGATGGTGTATATGATGGGGAATTATATAGAGGGAAAGTTAAAAAATAAAGTAGCAAGTAGAGCTAACAGGACACGAGTTGAATAACTTTAAGAAGACCCCAGCTAGCTAGTGCAAACGGACACCTTTGTTAGTTGTGCAAGAGGATGGTATTTCTTGTTAGCATTAAACAAAATGGAGGGGATGACCGTGGATAAGAAGAAGTATTTTATGCTAATGCCACCAATGTTAATCATTGGGATGTTTATATTTTACTTAATTCCAGCAAATCAGAGACATTAAGGAAAAAATATAATTGGTTGTCATTGAACTCCCTAACGGGGAAACGATAGTTCAATAATGAGCGGGTTACCGAAAGGTATCCTTTTGATTCGACTAGCAGTCAGGATTGCTTAAATGAATATGGAATTACAATTATAATTGGGATTCATTAGGAGGGTATGAATGAAAGTAAGACTAAGCGATTTTAATGAGAATTGGGCAAAATTGTATCAAGATGAAGTTGATTTTCTAAGAACTATATTTACGGATGAAATCGTAAGTTTCGAGCATTTTGGAAGTACTTCAGTACCAGGCTTACAAGCGAAGCCTGTAATTGACATGATGTGTATTGTAAAAGACATTAACCATGTTGATACATATAACGACAAAATGAATCAGCTCGGATATGATGTGGCTGGAGATTGGGGGATCCCTGGAAGAAGGTTATTCCGAAAGGGCGGTGAAGAAAGAACCCATCACATTCATTTTTATCAAACAGATCACCCACAGATTGAACGGCATCTTATATTTAGAGACTATCTGAGATGTCATCCTGAAGAAGTAGCTAGATACAGTCGGTTTAAAGAAAAATTAGCTGAACGTTTTGAAAACACAAGTGAATATAGCCCAGCCAAAAAAACATTTGTTATGGAAATGGAACAACTTGCACTATCTTGGTACAGTAATAACCAAGAAAATGACTAACAGGAAACTTTAGTGAATAAAACACATTGATGTGCAGGAGCTACAGTAGCCTGTTGTGTTCATTGAATTAACGGGTAGGTTAGTTACGTAGGATGATATCTTCATGCGAACCATAATGGTGATCCACTAAAAAAAGGAGGGCAATGCAGAATGGAATTAAAATTTGGGGACGGTGCCATTGTTATCCCCCCTTTTTACATTACGATTATGACAATAATTATTATTTTCTTTTTAGTAAGGTGGAGCAAGCAATTAGAAACCAGACGTTTTACAGTTTTTTTTTACTTTCTGATTAGCACTTTCATTACTCCAATCTATTCTCGTAATACAACAGAAGGTGTCTTTCAGTTATGGATTCCATTGGGATTTATAGTGGTTTTCTTGTACTTGTTTCGCAGAAATCATCCATCTAAAATGAAAGCGAGTATTTTAGGACTTTCCATAGCATTATATCAGTTAATTTTACAATATGTAGGGTAGATTTTGATATTCCACCTAACGGGTGCGTTTGCTTAACAAGAGCAATCACTGCTTATCAAATACAATATATCGATACGTAAAGTAATGAAAAAAAGGATTGTGGGTGGACTTGGACTTATTGCAACTTTAATTGTGTTAATTCTATTACAAGTTCCCAATCACTTGAGATATGAGATATGAGATATGAGATAGAAGATATAATTGGAAATCCCCAAACTTATTTTTATGATGTAAAAATGGGTGTAATGCTTGATGATGTGGAAGGAGAATATGATGAAGAGATAAATTTAGATGAACATGATAATGTTAGTATCAATCTAGCTAAATATAATAAGGACAAAGTGAATGTTTTTCTCTACGGTAGATATGTAAATAATGCGGATCCTCTCGTAGTAGTTTTGAATGAAGTTGCTTATAATGGTCAACCAGAAGGTGAAATATCTAATTTTTATTCCAGTAATTATATTAACAAGCATTTTGTTATTAATATAACTAAGTTCATAAAAAAAGGCGAGAATAGGTTAGAGATCTCAACAGGTAATGTAACAGAAAGATATGATCTGCACTTTGTAAAGTGATCCAATTACGTATCTGTCCAGATTGCCGTTTGAGGCTTCACTCAATCATCTGTCGCTTAATTGGATACCTCAATAGATATCCGGATTTTTTCTGCATATAGTTAAGTAAATCCAATCCACACACATTTCAACTTAATGAACGAAAAGTAGTAAATACACCTGTAAACACACACGCAGAAAATAAGTATATCCCTGTTACGAGACAGGAATATACTTATTTTTGTTCAGGATAAAATATACTTAAACTTATCTTAAGCATTCAACTGTTGCAGGAAATCGTCTGTCGAAATTACATTGGCATACATACCGTTAAGTGCACCAACAAATGCATAATGAACCTGTTCAGCTGGAACGACTTTATCTTGAAACGGTAAGTCTCGTGTCGCACATGCATCTTCAATAAGTGTAGTTTCATAGCCAAGATCTACTGCAGCTCTGACTGTGGCATCAATACACATATGTGTCATCATACCTACAATCACTAACTTAGTTATTCCTTTTTTCTTTTAATTTGCTTTCTAACTCAGTTTTTAAAAAGCTGTTAGCGAAATTTTTGATGATAATGCTTTCTGTTTCTAATGGTTGAACAGTTGCATGTATTTCAGCCCCTACCGTGTCTGGAAGGAAGAATCCTAATGCTGGATCACTTGCGATATGCTGTATATGGCAAATATTATCCTTATAATTCTGTCTAAACCATTCAAGGACTCTCGTAGCATTAACGGCCGCTTTTTCAGGGTTCCTTAATTCCATCTTGCCATTTGGGAAATAGTCATTTTGTATATCTACGATAATTTGATGAAACACTTTTAGCTAAATAAATTCATGGTGAAAGGAATTAATAATGGAATTTGATAATATTGATTTTCAGATACTTCGGTTACTATCCAAAAACTCACGCATTCAATGGAAACACTTGGGTGAACAAATTCATATGACAGGACAAGCAGTTGGGAACCGTATAAAAAAACTAGAGGAAAGTGGCGTAATTAAGGCCTATTCTCTAATAGTTGATGAAATGAAATTAGGGCTTACTTATACAGCGTTTATCATTATTTACATGGAGACAACAAACCATGATTCATTTATACGATTAATGAACGATCGAAATGAGGTAGTGGAGGTTCACCGAGTATCCGGAGAAGGATGTTACCATTTAAAAATTAAAGTAAACTCGCAAGAAAAATTGAATAATTTACTGGATGTAATTCTGGAGTATGGGAATTATAGTGTACATTTATCGATACAAGAGATTAAACAGCAAAATCCGATGACTGCTATTGATGATAAATGATTTTCGCAAGGTCTGACCAAATAATATGAAATGCACCACCAAAAACCATAAATTACACCAGATCGCTAGTGAACCTGACGGAATCATGAATTTCGTCAGGTTCTATTCTATGTGATCTTAATTAGCTAAAAACAGTCAAGATTATTCTTGACTGTTTTTTTATGAACATGACGAATTTGTCATCTACCTATTCAACTCGTCACCCAGAACGTGCGACAAGACGGAGAGTGCAACGTACACTTAAGCTAACTCAAATTTGGGAGGTTCAACATGAATGTGGAATGAACAAGAAACAATTCATAATAAGTCTAGTAATTCCTATGGAGGTAATCAATGAGAAATTTTAATAATACATATAGTGCCATGCTAGTAGGCTCCCTTGTCATTTCGCAGTTACCCGGATACACGGCATCTGCTACATCTGGAGTCTCCGGCTATCCAAGTCCCGCGATTTCGGCTGTGACAGCTAGTACAACAAGTAATTTAGGTTCGATTAAGCTAGGTTCCAATTTTCAAGCTACACTCGAGGATGTCAATATTTGGCCACAAGCGGGGGGCAATATTCTGACATACACGCTTAACTATAACGGAGTCGTTACAAATATACGAATATAACGGTAAGGTATATGCCAAGGTTGGCATAAGTCTGACCAATAAAGGCGATAAAATACTGATAGACCCAGGATATATGGTCTATTTGTTATCTGCAGGTGGGACATCGTTTGAAATGGCACTAGATAACGCTCAAGCGATCTACAAGATTCAGCCCCAAGAGAAAAAGGTAGTCTACTATATAACAGAGATTCCTGCCTATCTCAATACGAATGATATGAAGCTACAATTTGTTCAAAAGGATGAGACATTGAAGATTGCTCTTCCCAAGTCCTCATATAACCTGCCAAGGGCAACGACTCCTGATGTAATCGTTGAGAAGGATGTTGTCAAAAAAATCATGATCAACAACAATATGATCGAAACGCAATTGAACAATGCGACCTTCGAATGAGCAAATGGAACCAATGGATATTCCTCAAACCATCCCTTTTGAAGTGACTCAAGAAACGATAACCAGTTCGGTGCAGATAAAAGGGAAGTCAGAGTACGAGCAGGAAACTCTCGTATATGCCCCCTTCGCTTCCAAGGTAACGGAATGGAAAGTTGACAATGGAGGTCAGGTAAAGAAAGGTGATGTGTTGTATATACTAGATCAATCAACGCTAAAGAATGAAATTGCCATACAAGAAGCAACGAATCGCAAGACGAAGTTGGAAGCGGAACTGAATGAATTCGTAAGCCAACAGAACGATGAGGATGCAGCTCTTGGAGTGACAGAGGCGGAACACTTAAAAGCACTTGCCGCCCAAGAGACAGGACGGTTAAATGATGAGTTAAATAAGCTGAACGCGGATATCCAGAAGCGGGAGATTGCAGAGAAGAAGGATAAGCTAAAAACAGCGGTCTACAAAGCCCCGTCAACCGGTATTTTTCTATATGACAGTACGAGTGAGCGTCCACAATCTGTTACAGACAACCAATATATTGGTAAAATTGTAGATCTAAATAAGCTTGAATTCATTGCGCTTGTGGGGGAACAAGATATTTTTCGTATTAAAGAAGGTTGATGTAACAATGAGCGCGTTGAAAGAATTAGAACTGTCTGGAGAGGTGGGTAAGGTATCTAAATTTGCTGTGACCGCTTCAGGCGAGAATAATCCAAATGCAGTTGCCCAATTTGAAGTCATTATCACCCTTCAACCTAACGAGCATCTTATGGGTGGACTTAGCTTAAATGGTGAAATTGAGACCGTCCGAAAAGAGAAGGCCACCGTTGTATCTAATATTCCAATTATACGTGAGGGAGACTTAACTTACGTTATGCTGGACATGGGCAACGGTCAATATGAGCGTAGAGATATTGAGATTGGACTAGAAACAGCAGACAAGACAGAGATACTCTCAGGTCTAAACGTTGGGGATACGATTGTGTTGCAATAAGTAATCAATCTACATAAAAGAAGAATCTGCACTTATTGCGGGTTCTTCTTGGTTCAATAAGTACTTCCTTATGAAACGCACCTACTAATCAGTAAACAAAATCAAGAGTTTTCGTGGGTTTTGTTTTAACGAAACATATTTATAACCCTCGAAACATGTTCAACATCGGCAAAAGGAACCCATGTAGAACCTTCCTTCGTTCTGATCTTCGCACGACTAGAAGCGGTGAATGCTTCTGCCACTCCAGTTATTATCTCTCCATTATAGAGCTTAACAGCGACTTTCTGATTACTTGCTACAGCTAAAAGCAATTCACCTTTCACATTCATCTAATCCCTCCACTCGTTTATTCATTATCTTATTCTCCATTCCATTAGAATAGCCTTCCTAAGTTAGTATAGTTGTGGAGGTGATTATTATATTGAGTTAGAAGTACTATTAAAGAAAGCAGTTTATACTTTTACTTAAGTGATTTCAGAAATGGGGAATTCTGTGATGGGGTACATTATTAAATACGATGACAGTGATGACAATTTTGAAAGCAAGGAACTTAGATTCAGCATAAGATCCTCTGCTGAGGATGAAGCAGAAAAACTTCGTGAGTATGGACATGCGAATGTAGTCGTAGACAGTAGTTCCGAAGGTAACACTATAGGGTCAATTATACATGTACTTGGTATTTTAGTTATTTTTGTAGGAGTAGTGGTTGGGCTCGTACAAGGTATTACTAGTTCTGAATACACTTTGCTTTTCACTCTGTATTGGTGGATTAGTGCATTGATAGCAGGGATGATGCTGATTGGATTTGCTGAAATCATCAAACTATTAGATCAAATCAATAAGAAGATGAAAAAATATAAGTAAATATTATCCACTTGATCTAATGGGACACGATAGTTCAAGCAATCAAGGAGTAGTTTGCCACGGCACCATCTCGTTAAGCTAACATTGTGGTGGTAATTTCGCTAAATAACGTTTTCAATTCTCATATCATTTCAATTGATTTGAACTACATAGATCATATGGGTTATTCTAATATATGGAATTCATTATTTGATTAAAGATAGAGGAGAGGATACAAAGATGGATATGACTCTTTTGAAACAGCTCACTCTTTGGCATAATAAGAGCCAGTATAAGAAAATTGTTAACAAAATTATGGAAATACCCGAAGCAGACAGGGACTATGACTTAGTTTGCCATTTGGCAAGAGCATTGAATAATCAAGACAGTTATGATGAAGCTATCAAATATTTTTTATCGGTGCATGAGCAAGGCAAGCACGACCCTCTTTGGCATTTCCGAATAGGATATGCTTATTATTACCTTAAACAGTATAAGGAAGCGATCGTTGCTTTTGAACACACGGTAGCATTAGATCCTGAAGATTCACATGGCAGGACGTTTTTAGAAATGAGCCTCAACGCCGCTTCTAGATCAGGAAATGACACCATCCAGTTAGTGAATGTTGAAAAGGAGATGAGGATTGGGACTGACCCCCGCTTGTTAGAAATTGAAGAAAAAATAAACCCATTTGGGCTAGTTGCGCATAATAATGGAAGCATATCTATGATTTTAGGTGTCGGTAAATATAAGCATGAAATTTTTCAAACACGAGCTGAAGAAGGAGTTGAGGGCAATGGCTATGATTGGGGTTCATTAGCAGCCGTGTTTCTTGAAGAAAAAATGCCTCACTTAGTTGATATCATACGATTTGACCCGGAAGCTGATACGTTCTGCATTTATACAGACAATAAAGAAGCCCTATTTAGTTTTGCAATCGCCTTTAAGGAAGCATGTGAAGATGACTCATTAATGAAAGATCTATTTTCACGAGCTGTATTAGATTGATTGGAAATATTAAGGTACAACAGTTTCCTTTGTTGCATCGAAATGACATAACTTCATAAGGAGAGGTCACTGAATAAAATGAGGAATAAATCAAAAATAACTCGGGTAGTATGGATTTTTGCAGTATTTATTATAGTGACTTTAGTTAGTTTGTTAATACATAGATTTGAATCCAATTTAGGCTCTTATACGATATCCTATGGAAATACTATACATGTAGAAATCAATATAGATGGACTTCATAAAGAAAATAGTGTAAACCTTTTGATAATCAACGGTAGTACAATAAGTAAATATCCATTTGATAAAGGAAACAAAGAATACACGTATTCAAAAAACTTGGATATAGGATCAATAGATTTAAAACAATATGAGATATTAGTAGAATGGACTTCAAACAATAAAAGACATATTGAATATCTAAGAACAAAAACAGATTAAAATATATATTAGGTCGTCGGTAATGTGCGAACGTTAGAGGAAGTACTGGCAAACATTTTGAATGGAGAGATAAGATGAATAGATGTTCCATCTGTGATGATCAATTAGCTTTTATTAATTCAAACGATCCGCTTAATTGGCTACTCTTGATAAGATGTAACTTTTGTGGATTTATGAATAACTGATACTGCAATTGGTAATTTAAACAATCCAGAGTATGCTTTTCAAAAACCAAAGATATCAGTATTTATTAGGAGTAGAATGTTACTTGATTTGCCTGTTCTGAGGATCCAATCTAAGAGTATAACAATATAATAACCTTGCAATTAAGTGAGGGATATTTGACTGAAGCGACTTGTAAGTTCAATGAGCCATTGACAGATAAAGAAATTGAGCAATATATACAGAAATTAGGTTATGATCTTCCGAGTGACTACAAAGCTTTCTTAAGAATTTGCAATGGTTGTTATTTGTTTGACCATCCAATCTATGGGGGAGAATCATATTTATATAAACTTGATGACATTATGTCATTTACGTATGAGGAACCATCTGAAGGATATTTGAAAATTGGCTACTTTTATCAAGATAATATAGTTATAGATTTAAAGAAGTATAGGGAAGGACAGAAAAACTATTTATTAGTTAAAGGACATATTGAACATTTTAATGAAGCAAGAGAGTTAAACATGAATTTTGAATTATGGTTCGATAGGTTTATCGTGAGTCAAGGTTCAAAGTTTTGGACATGGTCCATATATACAACTAATTAAGATAGGACTGTTTTTCGAAGAAGCCTGCCACATCTGATAACAAAACATTTCTACTTCCTCGCTAACGCTCCTTGGTCATGATTTTGGAGTTATATAAGTGTAAGGGGATGATTATGTGACTATAGAGATTTCAGTGGAAAAAGCTCACTCGCAAGGAATTGAGACCAGACATGACCTGACCTGGTGGAAAATGGAAAACGAAGATATAGTTTAATATGTAACGACGACGGTAGTGCTTCAATCTGGTTGGATCGCATATGCAGAGTACAGGGAAGGTCAACCGCATGTAGAGATTATTAGGCAGGGTAAAAGCATCAATGTTGTTAAACATCACATTTTTATGCCTTCCAATAGCTTAATACATACGATATACGAAAGGCAGGATAGTTGAGCATTTATATTGAATTTTAATACGGAAGAAAACACTTAGTGAGGTGAAAATATGAATAGCGAAGTGATATTGCGAGACGTGAATAAAGATGACTTGCCGATATTTTTTGAGCAACAATTGGACAACACCTCCAACTATATGGTGCCTTTACTGCCAAAGATCCAACGGACATGATTGCCTTTATGACTCACTGGCAAAAGATATTAGACGACGATCGAATTATAAAAAAGACCGTACTCTTTAACGATCAAGTAGCGTCCTTTATTTGCTCGTGCAGTGAAAGATAATACAGCTTCTATTCGGGTATTGGAAAACTGCGGGTTTAAGATTTGTGGTGAAGACAAGGGGTTTTCCAATGCACGTGCTGAGGAAGTCGAAGAATATGTTTTAAAGTTGAATAGAGACAATCTTTTATGATATTCCAGACACTAGGGACAGAGAAAAGGAATTTGAACGTGGACTCAAATATTCTAAAGAGCAAGTCTACAACATGATAAAAGAAGCATTTGATATAATCATTCAATATCTCGAACACCTTAAATCAAACCCTGAATTGTTGTTATCACAACCGTTTATCAATCGTCCACCTTTTACATATAGCCAAGTAAACAATGAGACAACGGTTCTTAATCTAATGATAGCAATGATCAGAGAAATACATTATCACACCGGGCAAATAATATATGAAGCAAAGATTAGAAAGGGACAACTTGTATGGAATTATGACTAATATAAAAGTGCTTAAATGTGAAAGTGTTTCCAAGAAGGCAGTAACATCCTATAACATCATATCTACACTGCGGGCCATTCGACCCTTGTTCTAAGAATAGAAGTGACTCAGTGCACAACCCTGCGAGGCTAAGTCCGTCGGGTCCGGAGCGTTTGCGCCTTAGTTATAGGATATCGCCGAAAATAATAGAGGTGAAGGTATCCCCATGAAGCGAATAATTGTTATAGGTTCTACTGGATCAGGGAAAACGACCCTGTCTCAATTTTTAAGTCAAAATCTTAATTTGCCAATTTATCATCTGGATTTTTTGTATTGGAAAACGAATTGGTCTCCAACTGATACGGATGAATGGAAAGACATTATTACTAATCTTGTTAAAGAAGAAGAGTGGATCATTGATGGCAACTATACAAGTACATTAGAGATAAGAATCAAAAGAGCAGATACTATTATCCTGCTTAACTTGCCTAGATTACAGAGGGTGTTTCGTGTAATAAAAAGAAGAATAACTAACATCGGTAACCAACGGACTGATATAAGAAATAAAGAGCAGATAAATATTAGTTTATTAAAATCATTATGGATTTTTGATAAGAAGAGGAAACCTGAAAAAATGCAAATTTTGGATAAATATAAAGATGAAAAGGAAATTATAATTATTGAGAACAGTGGTCAACTCAGAGAGTATTATAGAAAATTGGATTGATAACACAAGAAGTCGGCGACATCTTATAACACGGCATATCAAAAAAAGTAGTACAGTAAAACAGCTTCGTGTTTTTCTTCCGGCAATCTGTGCAGGGCTTCGGCAAGCAGCTTGCCGTGATTTCCTTTCCTGCCACACAAAAGGTAGGTTCAGCTTCATCATCAGCAAAGTAGCTGTCATAGGTAGTAAAGCTACTTTTCCTCTTGCGGGGACAGGTCGAATATATTTCCTATCGTGTATCATTCAAACAAATAATTTTACTACCTTTACTTTCATAATAACGTAGCATTTCGTCAATTTTCCTTTTATCATAACTGGTAATGCAATCTGATAGGACATTAACGCCATAAGTTGCTTTGCGTAAGTTGTAACAGGTTGATTTAACACAAGCAACAGCATCTGCCCCTGCAATATAGAAATCACATATTTCATTTTTACTAATAAAGTCTGTAAATTCTTCACAGCTTAATGCGTTTCCTTTGTATTTTGTAAAAACATTTTTTGATACTATTTTCAAGTCTGAAGCTAATTCAGACCCATATGTATTGGGTTTAAGAGTCCTCGTGCCGGTTGATAGATTTTCATGCCTTATATAAATAACATGAATATTATTATTGACTGCCCAATCAATAGCTTCATTGATATTGCCAATAACATCCTTGTAATTCTTTGTTATGTCATTTTGAATATCAATTATTACTAAGGCTTTTTTCTGCATAGTGTTTCCTCCTGATAAGTAGATTGATTTGTTTTCTTTTTTATATTACCTTGTAATTGTTGACAACAGTATGGCAACAATCTAGGATGATAACAAGAATTTTTGGAAGGCGGCTATTAGATGAAAGTTGACAGGCTTGTTAGCATTATTATGATACTCCTTGATAAAAAGCGTATAGGTGCACAGGAGTTAGCAGATATGTTTGAAGTTTCACCCCGCACAATCTATCGAGACATAGACACTATCAACATGGCGGGTATTCCTGTTCGCTCAACATCGGGAGTGGGCGGCGGCTTTGAAATCATGCAGAAATACAAGATTGATAGAAAGGTTTTTTCGGCTACCGACCTTTCAGCGATCTTGATGGGGCTTTCCACTCTTTCCAACATGATACGAGGTGATGAACTGGTAAACGCCCTTGCGAAAGTCAAGAGTTTTATCCCCGCAGACAGGGCGAAAGACATTGAATTAAATGCAAATCAAATACATATAGATTTAAGTCCCTGGATGGGCAACAGAAACATACAACCATATTTAGAAATTATCAAAACAGCTTTACAGGAAAGCAAGCTACTTTCGTTTGAATATGCAGACCGCTATAGAAATAAAACTGCACGAACAGCAGAGCCGTATCAGCTTGTATTGAAAAGTAATCATTGGTATTGGCAAGGGTATTGCCATAAAAGGAATGATTTTCGTTTATTTAAACTATCCCGCACATCAAATCTACAAATACAGGAGGAATTTTTTACGCCACGAGATTATCAAAAACCGGAGTTAGATTTTACTGATATTTTGGCAAATATGCAAACAAAAATCAAAATTCGAATTCATCAATCTGTCATGGACAGGGTACTTGATTATTGCACTTATGAACACTTTTCGCCAGACGGTGATGAGCATTGCATTGTTAGTTTTCCTTTCATAGAGAACGAATACTACTACAATATTCTTATCAGTTTTGGGGATAAATGCGAGTGTTTAGAGCCGTTACATATCCGCACAGAAATGAAGCGTAGAATACATGATATAGCTACCATATACGAAAGTTAATAGATGGAGTAAGCCGAATACATTCAACTAGCTAAGTCTTGACCACATATTTCTCTCCCTCGGAGAGTATGTCGGCTAATTATGGGGAATTTTCAACTGCTGATATTAGGTATTGTACAATTGATGTTCAAAGCTTATGCTATGTACTATGGGATCTTGTTGCTAATGGTAGAACAGGTTAGACTGTCTCGATTATTTATGGAACACTCCCCTTGACAATTTCTTGGTTATGCACTGCGTAGGATCCTTCGTCACTGGTATAGCACCTTCTTCATTATTTATGTAGTCGAGATGAAACTAGCTTCGCAAAAGATAGTTAATGCGGATCTCATATATATTCGCTCCCAAATGTGCAGTGTTAGTGTGGTGAAACAACTAGACTCTATAGATTACTAAATATGATATCCAACAACTAAACCCTTATTGATAAGGGTTTTTCTTATTTCTAGTGTGAAATCCTATAATTAAGAGTTACAAATTTTTAGTAATTAATCATAATATATGTAAAATTATAATTGACCAACATTCAAGCCGAATGGTACGATATGTATAAAAAGGATATAGAAAGGAATCTTACTTTGGGAGATTTAGATCTGAAAGATATTGACAATCTTGACTCACTAACAAAGATGCTTAAAGGGGCATTTGCGATTGATGCTTATAAACACATGATTGAGATAGCTGACAAGCTCTATACTCAGGCTTACAAAGCATTACAAGTGTTAAACGATAAGAGCGTACCACATCTGCACATATTTGAACGAAACATTGTATATTACATTGGTTTTAGTCAGTTGTCGAAAGGGATCGCTCTACAAAAAACTAATAAACTAGAAGAGTCAAAAAGGTGTATTGAGAAGTACAATAATTTAGACTTGGTCAATGGTGTGGAACAGGAAGGACAACAAACGATTGATTATTTCAAGGTACTTGCTAGAGCAAATACATACACAATAGATTTATTGCAGGGAAAAGAAGAGGTGATGGAAGAGTACGTCAACTTTATCAAAGAAGGCAAGAATGATGAGTTGCTCCCAGGCCTTATCACTATTTTAGAATCTGCGATAATGCACAACTTTAATATCTCTCACATTTTAACTGAACTAGGGGAGAAGATCGATAAGAGTATAGACGCTAAGGAAACACGAGAGAATAAACGTTATTATGTAGATTACCTGTATCTCTTATCATTGTACAAGTTTAAAGAAGGAGATCACAAAACTGCCATTAACATCATTCTAGATATTTTGGTAACTTCTGATAGGGTTAAGGATGACACAGGATTCAAAAAAATATGCGTTCTGTTTGAAAATTTTAGATTGCATGCTTCACAAAGTCAGCTACAAGACTATTCATCAATACTAAGACAAATTTTGAAAGGGGATTTTGAAAATGAAAAAAGTATTCAAGGCATTATGTTTGATGGTAGTCGCATTGTTAGTATCTGTCCCTAATCCTGATTTAATTATTACGTTATTAAACCATGGAATGAACTTTTAGAATACTATTACTGCTTAATGAACAATAGTCGCCCTACGGAACCCTTATGTTTTGGAAGGGCGATTTGTGTCACTTATGAGGTGTAAGAGGAAAAGAATATAGCCCGATTAATATCCGCGTTAATCGCGGTTTTTTTGTTTTAATCGCCGTTTGAGGCCAATAATATAGTCCGAATGTCGATAGAGATAAAATGTACTATTACGCTTTATATTTAGAGGCTCCTTCTAGGAAAGCAATTATATTGATCTTTTTATAGCTCATTGCATAAAACCAAAAAAATATTATAGCTATGTCGGATGATAAAACTATGTACCGCTAAACGAATTAGGTCAAGAATGAGTTCCAGTGGTCGTTGATAATTAAGTTAACGGGCAATTTACCTTAATAGTAATGTCCATAGTATGGATTATATGGTAAGTTAAATAGAGATGTTTAGGCGGTAATTTTTTTCCAATTGTAATAAAGTCTGTCGTGAATATAGATACGGTAATAGGGATCTGCGACATGTGTCGCAGATATTACGTTACAAGAAATCAGCGTAAGAGAGTGTCAAAACTAATAACAAATGCTGAAAATTACTCTGAGCATAAGTTGACCAGGCTTAGATAAATTACGAATTGCATTGCATAAACAAGATTGCGATAAAAAATTTATAAGGAGAATAAATTTATGGAAAAAGTCGACTCAATTGAATTAGTTCATTACTCGGAAGAGCATTTAGAAATACTTAATAATTTTGAACTTCCAGAAGAACAAATTCTATTTACTGCTCTCCCTAAAGAGGTTTTAAATATTACGGAAGGACAGTATCCAATAGTTATTCTTAGCGAAGAAGTGCCAGTGGGATTTTTTTTATTGCATTCGACAGATAGAGTGAAAAACTACACAATTAATCCTAATGCAATGTTATTAACTACGTTATCTACTGATCACAAACAACAAGGAAAGGGATATGCAAAAACGGGTATGCTCAAATTATCTCATTTGATTAGAAATGAATTTATATTTTGTGATGAAGTTATTTTGGCTGTAAATCATAAAAATGTCGTAGCTCAAAATCTATACTTGAATGTTAGTTTCATTGATACGGGTGAGAGAAGGATAGGATCGAATGGGGAACAAATTGTAATGAGTTTGAAAATCAAGTGAATAGGATCACTTATTTATACATAGTACATATGTACAAAATACGGGTTTTGTGAATAAGTAGTATGATTTGAAAGGATCCTCTAACCAAATCCTTACTTTTAGGCCTATTTTCTCTTTATAGCTATCTATCATCTTTTGATCATAAATACTTCTTTCTTCTCTTCAAATATTAATAATATTCAATTCATCTGTTTCAATAATAATCTTCAACATTTCAAATTTCTTCTTGAACATAACTCATGAACTTAAACTCTATAAAGAATTACTATTGTAAGTCTCTTTCAGAATTCTACTTTTAATGTCATTAACTATTATAGGGATTTCATTACCTATTTAAACCTACTTATTATATGTCACACACCTCCAAATTTAGTTCGAGTCGCTCTTTAATATGTTGCAGCACCCATTGGATGATTTCATAGATGCTGCTGCAGATGTTGATTTCATTTCGATGTTGATTTCATTTCGTTGATTTCTCAATATCATTTGGATATTTTTTGAAATAATGCTGTCCATAATCCGGATATACCAAAACATTCATTTGGCTGTTCTAGATCCTGCATTCTACGAATTTCAACAACTTCAAAATCTTTGAAAATCAATGTTAATTTTTCAGGAGTATAGCCAAGTCCACCTTTTAGACTACGGTCACGATACACTTCCCAATCCGTCATAACGGATCCACCTTGAATACCATTTTCAATAAAACAGGTAATACCAAAAAATCCACCAGGTTTTAAAGCTTGATTTAGCAAGTTCACATAATCCATTCTTCGATGTGGAGCAGTATGGTGAAAGCATCCGGAATCGTATATTACATCGTATCCTGCATTCTGAATTTCCATTTCAAAAATATTTTTCAAACAAAAATTGATACGGACTCCCTGTTCTTTAGCTCTATCTATCCCCCACTGTAAAGCTTCTTGGGATGAATCTACGGCATCAACATCATACCCTTGCTTGGCAAAATATATAGCATTTCTACCCGGTCCACAACCTAAGTCTAGGACCCTTCCTCCTGATGAGAGTATATTATGCTTAAAATATTGGACCAGGTTTTCATCCGGAGCATTGACGAAAAAGGGAATTGGCTTATCTCTTTCAGAATAGAACGTATTCCAATTAAATTTAGATTGTTCCTTTAATAAGGAATCAAGCATCTTAAGGATATCCTCATTAGAATGAATCATCTCCGTCATAACTCTACCTCCTCCTTCATCAATGTAAACATACAGTGAAGCTTGGATATGACAATGCTAATCTCTCTAATTGTTGCGTAATGGTATCTCTGTCAAAGCCTTTACCGAATAATTCAGGGTCAGGTTTAAAAGTTATACTGGTACCCCTTAATTGTGTAACGCCGACAGTTATTAGATCGGATTGTGGTATACCATGTTTATAATCTTGGCGATAGATATAACCTTCTCTTTGGACCTCAACAGCGAGACTGTAGGTAAGAGCGTTGACGATCGCAATACTTATCCCTTTTTCCGCACCAGGTACTTGGTACGGGGCTTCACTGTTAAATCTTTCGATATCCGTTAATACCGTTTGAACCGTTGATTTATTACTGTTTTCAAATGCTTTTACAGGTATACCTCTACCATTATCGCTAACGGTTGCACCACCATTCGGATGTAAGAAAATATGGACCTCATTGGCATAACCGGCAACGTGTTCGATAACTGAATTCTCTACTACTGCCCACAACAGCAAATTAGCATCATAGCCATCCTTGGCTTTATTTCCTAGGTATGATCCTGCTGAATTTCTTACCTCAACCATATCTAAATAATCGCTAGTGTCTAACATATCTACCACAGCTGATAACAACAAAATGAGAGGTAATTTGCGATGATCAGGTAATGTATAGCGTCCACTTGTGTCCTGAGTCAACAAATCAGCACCTTGTAATGCCTTTAAATGATGATATAACTGCCCAGTAGTTCCTAGACTTAACTTCTCGACGATTTCGGTGCCAGTAAGGGATTCGATAAGAATGGATGTTATGATATCAAGACGCGGTTTACTGCCTAGAGCGGAAAGTATTTTCGAAATTTTCTCGGTGCCAATACTAAGTAACTGCTTTAATTCTCTTTCTTTTGGTTCCCAACGTAATATTTGTCCATTGGATTGATACTGACCTGCGTAATAAACGTAACCCGATGAACCCTCATCATGACCTGCATGAACTTCATTCATCTCGTCAGAGAACCCGACATAGGGACGACCGGTCCCAATACTACGAACAAGTTTTTCAAGTTCTGTCATCTGTGATTTCAAAGCGTTAATCTCCATACGCCAATCTTCATCACTCACCATTTCAGCCTCCAATATTTACGTAATTACGTATTATTTATTTACATAATTACTATACCAATATTCCTGCCATGTGTAAACAATTACCATAAATGCAACTGCAATATTCCCCACCAACCATGAATCATTCTGAATCGATTTTATGATCTTAGAGTCTCTTTTTACAAAAATATACGCCAAGCGTATGATGTCTACGGCTTGGCGTTTCCCATTAAACAATATCTAATTTTTAGTTATATCATTGGAATAGAAAACGCAGCAGATAACCTGATAGTATAGTTCTAAATCGCAGCTTCCTTTTTAGCTAATTTACAACCTCCTTTTATACACCCTCATCGCAAAGAAGTAGGCTATGAGCATAATCCCAATGCACCATGCAAGCGCGACCCATATTTCATTGCCCACCGGCTGACCAGATAGCAACGCACGGATGGCTTCCACGATCGAGGTTACTGGCTGGTTATTGGCAAAGGCGCGAACGATCGATGGCATTGATTCGGTAGGCACAAATGCGGAACTGATGAACGGTAGGAAGATAAGCGGATAGGAAAACGCGCTTGCACCTTCTACCGATTTAGCGGATAGTCCAGCAATCGCTGCGATCCAAGTCAAAGCCAGTGTAAATAGTACGAGTATACCGGCTACAGCAAGCCAAGGCAGTACCCCCGCCGACGAGCGAAAGCCCATTATGAGCGCTACAAGAATGATTACGACGACCGATATAATATTGGATACTACCGAGGTCAGGACATGCCCCCACAGCACAGCGGAACGTGAGATCGGCATGGTGTGGAACCGCTCAAGGATGCCCCGTTGCTTATCCAGAAATAGGCGGTAAGCTGTATAGGATATTCCGCTTGCAATCGCAATCAGCAGGATACCGGGCAACAGGTAGTTCACATAGTTATCTGTACCGGTTTGGATAGCACCGCCAAACACATAGACGAATAGTAGCATCATTGCAATCGGAGTGATGCAGACCGTGACGATGGTGTCCATACTGCGGAAAATATGACGCATGGAACGTCCGAGCATAACACCCATATCGCTGAAAAAGTGGTTCTTTGCTGTCTCCATTTACATAGCCTCCTTTTTGCCGATGATTGAGAGGAAAATCTCTTCCAATGTCGGCTGTTTTTCAACATATTCCACCTTTGCAGATGGGAACAGCTTTTTTAGATCCGCGAGCGTACCACTTGCGATAATTCTACCCTCATGCAGAATAGCAATTCGGTCGGCTAGCTGCTCAGCCTCCTCCAAATACTGCGTGGTCAGGAATACCGTCGTTCCACCGTCGGCAAGCTCCTTGACAATCTTCCAAGTCTCAATGCGAGCCTCGGGGTCAAGCCCAGTGGTTGGCTCGTCGAGGAAAATAAGCTGCGGTTTCCCTACAAGACTCAAGGCGATGTCAAGCCTGCGGCGCATACCGCCCGAATAAGTAGACGCCCTACGATCGGCAGCGTCAGTCAGGCCGAAGCGTTTAAGCAAGTCGTCCGCAACCTGACGTGGATTGTTGAGGTGTCGCAGTTTGGCAATCATGATCAGATTTTCTCGTCCGGTCAGCATTTCGTCCACTGCGGCAAATTGCCCGGTCAGGCTGATCGCCTGACGTACACGGTCGGGCTGTAACGCAACATCGAATCCGTTTACAGTGGCAGTTCCGCTGTCTTGTCTGAGCAGCGTGGTGAGGATTTTGACAACTGTTGTCTTGCCCGCCCCGTTGGAGCCGAGCAGTGCGAAAATACTACCCTTTTCCACCTCGAAATCTACGCCTTTTAGGACTTGTAGCTGTTTGTAGGATTTTTGCAACCCGTTCACCTGAATGGCTATGTTTTTCATATTCATTCCTCCTCATATTGGATTTAAATAACAGTAACCCCCGACAAATCGGCACCCATGCCTTTAAGAGAGGCATATGTCAACTTATCCATCATCGCTCCGTCAAAGCAGACGGTTTTGATGACACGGTAATACTTTTTAGACCACGAAGATGTCGGAAAAGACACGTTCTTGAGTGTCGCACCCTTAAACGAAACTTCATTCAATGCGGATTTGTCAAACTTAACACCGATAAAGGTTTGCCCGTCAAAACACAGCCCTCCCAGAGCGGAAGAATTGAACTCCACGCCGTCAAAGATACAGTTTTCAAAGATTGTTTTACTGAGTAAGGTTGTGTTCAATTTGACGTCGGTCAGTTTTACACCTATGAATTTTGCACCGTCTAGCATCGACGAGCTGAAGTTGGTGCGTACAAGAATCGATTTATGGAAGCTTGCATTCGAAAGATCAAGACCGGACAGGCTGCAATCTGTCAGATTCGCGCCATCAAAGTTTGCTTCGCGAACATCGCTGCTCGCAAACGTGCTGCCGGTCAAATCAGCACCCGAAAAGTCTGAACCATGAAGTGCACTCCCTTTAAACTGTCCTTTATGGGCCGTAACGCCTGCAAAGTCGCTCTTAGCTAGATTGCTTCCGATAAAGTTCGTCACCACCTGCCGCTCCAGCGAGCGGGAAAGGTTGGCGACTTCCTGTACCGTTTGCTCAATGTCGCCGATGCTGTCAATGGTCATCTCAAAGGCGGTTTCATCATCCTTGCCCTCGGCCTTGAGTTCATTAAAGCGCTCCTGCAAATCGGAATGCAAGTCAGTCTTCAATTCGGTGACGCTCTTTACCCCATCGTAAGGTGCGAAAACACCGTTCAAATAGTTGGTTAATTTCTCATTCATAGCTTCAACTCTCCTTATAATAAGTCTTCAAGCACGCGCTTAGCGTATTCCCAGTTGCTTTTGTTACGAGCGTAAGCAGTCTTTCCCTTTTCGGTAATTCTGAAATATTTACGCCGTCCACCCTGAGACTCATCGCCCCAATACCACTCGATATCACCATCCGCCTCAAGCCGTCGGACGCTAGAGTACATCGTGGCTTCCTTCAACTCATACTCGCCACCAGAACGCTCGGCAATCAGCTTGACAATCTCGTACCCGTAGCGATCTGATTCGGATAAGAGCCGTAAAATCATCGTATCGGTATGTCCTCGAAGCAGGTCGGATGTAATTTTGTTGTCGCTCATGTAATCACCCCCGCATTCACATGATACGACACATTACTGTGACTGTCAAGGTAGTATATTAATTATATTACTTTTATGTTCCTACTTCGAATTTAATTTTATAACTTCATCACTGGAACGACCCAAATAAAGTAGGCAACCAAATGTGAATACGGTGGCCTACTCTACACAATTTATTATATTTATTCATCTTTAATGACACTTCACTTGGTATACATAACCTTCCTTAATCGTTAGTAAGATTCACCTTCACATACGCAACTTCTATTCCGTTTACGAGTAGAGAAATTCGATGTTCGCCAGGATAATGACGACGTGTGGTTAGGTCCTTCCAACTATGCTTCCGTAACGCCTTGAGATGTGTTCCACCAGCTACTGTTTTGTCAGATAAAAGGAATGATTTGCGTGATGTATGTCCCTTAGACTTTACGAAGTCGATTGCGTATTCGATACGAATATGTGCTGCTGGTTCACCTTCCTGGACGCGAAGTTCATAGCGTAACTCACTTATCTCGCCGATAGTTAGCACACTTGGTTCTACTGACAATGAGGCATGCGTTGTAATGGATTTGCTACCTGCTGTAGGTTCTGCATATCCGAACAACGACATAATCTCAGGATTAGCCTTACGGATTAACGTTCGACAGCCATGTCTCACGATCCAATCGGTATCTGGATGATACCCTTTCCAGCGTCGAGCAATATCTATCACGACTGAAGGGTTATCCTTCACGATATCATTTAGGTTGTTTGCGACACTTTTGCGTACATACAATGATGAATCAGCCTTCAGTAACTCCAATACAGGGAGAATTGGTGCCGGTTCACGCTTAAACATCGGAAGTGCTTGTCCCCATGGCAGGCGTGGCCGGCATCCCTCAGAAGCAAGTCTCCGAACATGTTCATCTGAATGATCCGCCCACGTTAGCATTTGACACATCATTCGCTCGGGATCACTTATAAGAAATGACCTCACGGCAAATTCAGCGGATGACTTTTGTGTAAATCGCTCTAGTGCCTTCATTGAAATTTCCCAATCTTCTTCTTTCTGTCCATATACCTCAACAAAATCGGGGAAGAACAAATACGGAAATCCAATACAACTCTCATCAATTGCGTACAGTATATCCAGTGCCTCTTCGTAAGAATCCGGCAGATATTGCCCAAGCGTTACGGTGATTCGTCTCATCCGAGCTTTTAGTTCAAGTGCGTGCCATGTATCGTCTATAGCAGTTGCCACAAACCCCTCTGTTTCAAAATCACCATAAACAGTGCGTATTTTCTCTCCAAATCCACGTAGAAATTCTTCATTGTACATATCCTTCAACGGTTCTGCCACTATTTTTCTCCTTGTTGCCATCTGTCATGTTAAAAACATAACATACCGAACTAGACATCTATATGTCTTGTATAATCAGATTAAAAAAAGAAACCTCCATAATTACAAGGTTTCTTCGTTTTGAGACGTATTCTTTTGCCCAGTGTAATTCATCATCCTCCCAAATAGGACATTTCAGGTTTGTTAACATGGCTAATGGTATTAGATAACCGTTCCTCTGAATAGTGATCATCTCGTTTGCTCCACACCTTGCTAATTAGCTCCATCAATTGCTCATCACTAAAGCCCTCTCTCAGCGGTGTCCGAAGATCAGTGCCTTTAGATCCGAATAAACAAGTGAATAGGCGTCCTTCAGCAGATAAACGAGCTCGTGTACAAGTCGAACAGAAAGCTTGAGTTACTGAAGAAATAAGGCCAATCTCTGTATCCGTTCCTACATAACGGTAACGGCTGGCGACTTCTCCATAATAATTAGGTTCAATCGGTTCCAGTGGCATGACTGCATGGATTTGATCAATTATGAATTGATTAGGTACGACTTGATCAAGTTTCCAACCGTTACTATTTCCTACATCCATATATTCGATGAACCGCAGCGTGTGACCTTTTTCTTTGAAGTATTGCGCCATCGGGATAATATCGCTATCATTGGTTCCTTTTTTGACAACCATATTGATCTTAACAGACATACCCGCGCTAGATGCAGCATCTATCCCTTCGAGAATGGGTTTCACTTGGTATCCAACACCATTCATTGCCGCAAATCTATCATGATCTAAACTATCTAAGCTTACCGAGACTCTGTGTAGTCCTGATTCATAAAGGTTCCCTGCTAGCTTAGATAATAAGGACCCATTCGTAGTTAAGGCAATATCTTTGACTCCATCTATCTCGTTAATCATAGATACAAGCTTCGGAATATCTTTTCTAAGCAGTGGTTCTCCTCCGGTAATACGAATTTTCTCCACACCCAGTTGCGTAAAGATGCTAGTTAATCGAGTCAGTTCTTCAAACGTAAGCAATTGCTCATGATCTAAAAATGCATAACCTGAACCAAAAATTTCTGCTGGCATGCAGTATCTGCAACGAAAATTACAACGATCCGTCACCGATATTCTTAAGTCTCGAAGTGGCCTTTGGAGCCGATCCTTAACAGTAATATGCTGGTTCATGTAATATGGCCTCCTCTCCAAGGTGCCTATCCTTCTTTTCTCTATTGTGAGTATTATATCATGTTAGTTTCTTTTTTTATAACGAGATCTTGATCGGTATTGTAATGGCGCTCGTGCTGGGTAACGCGCAGGAAAGGAAAACATATGCACCAACATCGTAAAGGGAATTGACGCGAACAATAGAAAGGCAACAATAATGTGTATTTGGAAAAGGAGCGGAACTTCACTCATCAATTGGTATTCTGGCTGAAAGATGAACAAGCTCCTAAACCATGGACCTATCGTAGTTCGATACTCGTAGGAGGACACGGTGGTGTTATAAATTAGAGTCATATATGTTCCCATCCCAGCAATGATTAGAAGCATGATCACTGCGAAGTAATCGGCAAAACTGGCATGCATGCGAACACGGTTGTTCGTTATTTTCCGAATGAGTAGGAAAATAAGTCCTGCAACAACCATTAAGCCAGCTAGTCCGCCACCTATTATCGCGAACAGGTGATAGAGCTCATCAGATACACCAAGGGCTTGATACACACCGCGGGGGATTAACACTCCCATGACATGACCACCAAAAGCAAATATAATTCCCCAATGGAACATCCTTGAACCGATTCGCAGCCACTTTTTCTCAAAAATCTCTGTGGATGGTGCAGTCCAAGTCATCTGGCGAAAGGCGAATTTGTACAGTAGCCCTACGATCATAATGGCTAAAGTGATATATGGAAAAATGACCCACCAAAAGATATCGGCCATGATAAAGCTCCTTTCATTGACACATTTTCATGTTAGACATAGGATTATTAGGGTTATCCGTTTTGGCCATACCATCCATACCATACAAGATAGGATAAGGCATATCCTCTATATCTGTATGTTCCCTCGATTGCTCCAGCTTCTGTATGTCTTCGGCTGTGGGTTCCCCTAGTACATCACTAACAATTAACTTGTAGGTTGGTGCATAAGGATGATCCTGAGGTAGATTCTTCGCAATCCGATGGGATGCGACGGAGAGGCGAAGCTGAATCGCCTTTAAATGAACATTCTCAGGAGCAACAGCAATTAATTCATAGAGAGCTGGCATATAATCAGCCAACTCTCCAGCAGCTAATTCGAATCCAGCATCAGCGATGATGTGTTGTAGAAGAATGAGGGCCGCTCCTCGATCTCTACTGTCTCCAAGTTCATGTGCCGTTAAGTAAAGTCCTGTACTTTCCGTCCAATCAAATGTCGTTACATATGCTTCTCTAAGCGCTTGGAGAGATAATGTATACAGAGGTTCTAAAGCTTCCAGCAACCGATCTTTGACATCTTCCTGCTGAATTTCATCATGGATCATTTGAAGTAGATCGTCCTTTTCGTCAAAGAAGGAATCGTCTGGGTATCCGACAACTCGCGATACAATGGCTAAGATCAAGCGTTGTTCTTCATTCAAAGGTTACACCCCTCTCTTAAATGGATTAGTGACCAAACCTTCAGGTGGTGCAATGCCCTCGATGCTACAAGCGCCCTGCTTATAATGTAGGTTGTCATCCATTTCTCTTCTTCCAGTTGGAATAACGAACCGTTCATTATATTTAGCAACCGCAAATAAACGGGCCATATCTTCAATGTCTTCGACACTCATACCGGATTCTTCTAGTAACTTGCTGTGCTCAAGTTCATCCATTCCCCCAACGGATTTTTGCCGCATATGCACACGCATGGCCGTCATCTTCAATAAGACTTGACGAATAACTTGGGTATCTCCAGCTGATAACAATGAGGCTAGATATTCCATAGGAATGCGCATTTGATCGACTGCCGGAATATAATGGTCCGTTTGAAGTTCATCTTCTTCGATATGATTCATAATCGGGCTTAACGGTGGCACATACCATACCATCGGAAGTGTCCGATATTCGGGATGTAGCGGGAGTGCAACTTTCCATTTCATAGCTAATTTATATACAGGTGATTGTTGTGCTGCTTCGATCCAGGGATCAGTAATACCAGCTTGTCTTGCAGCTTCGATTACTTTGGGATCGAAGGGATCCTGGAATACAGATAGCTGAGATTCATATAAATCTTTCGGATCTTCCACAGAGGCTGCACTTTTCACTTTATCTGCATCGTAGAGAACGACTCCGATATAGCGAATGCGCCCTACACATGTTTCAGAACATATCGTTGCTAGACCTGCTTCCGTCCGAGGATAACAGAAATTACATTTCTCAGCTTTATGGGTGTTCCAGTTGTAATACACCTTATGATAAGGACAACCATTCATACAGAAACGCCAACCACGACAAGCATCTTGATCTACAAGAACGATACCGTCCTCATCACGTTTATAAAGAGCTCCTGATGGACAGGACGCGACGCAAGATGGATTCAAGCAATGCTCACAAATTCGTGGCAAGTACATCATGAATGTCTTCTCGTATTCCATCGCGATATGTTCATGAAGATTCTTAATATTGGGGTCAAGCGGTACAATTTCACTACCGCCTGCTAAGTCATCGTCCCAGTTCGGGCCCCATGTCGGTTTATCAATAAACTCTCCTGTAATCATCGATTTAGGACGAGCAACAGGAAGGTTCTTCTTTTTTGGACTATTAATTAAATGTTCATAATCATAAGTCCACGGTTCGTAGAAATTATCCAATTGTGCCATGTCAGGATTGTAGAAGAGATTCGCTAACTTCGTAATCGGTCCCCCTGCGCGAAGAGTTAGTTTACCATTACGTAGTACCCAGCCCCCCTTATACTTTTGAGTATCTTCCCATTGCTTCGGGTAACCAGGTCCAGGACGTGTCTCCACATTGTTAAACCACATATATTCTGCTCCGGGTCTATTGGTCCAAGTATTCTTACAGGTGACAGAGCAAGTATGACAACCTATACATTTGTCGAGGTTCATCACCATAGCGACTTGTGCTTTAATCCTCAAGCCAGTCTACCTCCTTCAGTGGTCTGATAATCGTAATGGTATCTCTCTGATTACCTGTAGGCCCATAATAATTAAACCCATAACTAAGTTGTGAATATCCACCAATCATATGCGTTGGTTTCACCGTAATTCTGGTCACACTGTTATGCGTACCGCCTCGCTTCTTATTGATCGCAGTACCGGGAACACCCATGGTTCGATCCTGTGCATGATACATATAAGCAATACCTTCGGGTATGCGATAAGTGGTAACCGCTCTTGCTACGACAACACCATTGCGGTTGTATAATTCGATCCAATCATTATCTTTGATGTCAATCGAAGCTGCATCTTTCTCATTCATCCAGACAACCTGCCAGCCTCGAAATAGTGTAGACATTTGGTTGGTTTCCGTGAACATGGTATGAATTCCCCATTTCTGATGAGGAGTCAAATATCTTATAGCAATTGATTTACCCGTGTTTGGTACTTCGGTTTCTCCTCGGAGGAAAGGTACATGTTCCAAAGGTGGTAAATATAGTGGAAGAGCTTCACCGAAGTCCAACATCATCTCGTGATCTAGATAGAAACTTTGTCTACCCGTTAATGTTCTCCAAGGAATACCATATTCCGTGTTGAGTGTAAATGGAGAATATCGCCGATTATCCTTTTCTAATCCACTCCATACGGGGGTAGATATGGCGTGACGTGGCTGAACCGTTATATCTTGGAGTGTATAAGCTTCTTCTTCGCGTGGCTCTGCAATTTCGGTTAATTTCTTACCCGTCTTTGCCTCCATAGACTTCCATCCTTCAACAGCTCTTTGACCATTCGTGGCACCGGACATGAGTAGAATCGCTTCGATCGCCTGTTTATCCGTATACAAATTAGGATATCCTTTACCAACCCCATCATTTCTTGAGACACCCAACTGTTCAACAAGTTGACCATATACCTTCTCGCCAGGAATGGTAACACCTTTGACGGTATATCCGTTCTTGATGTTCGGACCGATTGTAATCATCTTCTGATAGACGTTTGGATAATCCCGCTGGACAATTTGAAACGTTGGCATCGTTTTTCCTGGAATAGCAGGCGTTTCACCTTTGCGCCAATCCTTTATTTTACCGTTTACTTGTGCTATTTCATTAGGTGTATCATGTGCGAGTGGTGACATGACGACATCCTCTGTTGCGGGTAGATGCTTCTCAGCCATTTCAGTGAATACCTTGGCAATTTCTCGGAAAGTATCCCAATCACTTTTCGCCTGCCATGGAGGAGATATGGCTGGGTTAAAGGGATGAACGAATGGATGCATATCCGTGCTACTCAGATCGAATTTTTCATACCATGTCGCAGCAGGTAATACGATATCCGAGAAGAGTCCAGAACTCGTCATGCGGAAATCCATGCTTACGAAGAGATCTGTTTTCCCTTCTGGCGGAACCTCATCCGTGTGGACATCTTTCGGTTTCCATGAATGTGTCGTATCCGTCATGACTTGGTTATCGGCACCAATTAAATGTTTGGCGAAATATTCATGACCTTTTCCACTGTCACCTAAGAGATTAGAACGCCAGTTAAAGAAGACACGTGGAAAATTGCGCGGGTCATTTGGATGCTCAATAGCCCATTGTATTTCATCCTTCGCAGCCTGATTCGCAATATATTGGGTGGCTTCCTCATCCGTCTTCGCACCATTCTCTCTTGCTTCACGTACGAGATCGATCGAGTTCTGTGAGAATTGAGGGAATGACGGTAACCAACCTAACCGCACTGACATCGCATTGACATCAGCAGGATGCATATGGTTATAACGTCCACCCCATGGTGTCTGTTCTTCCTCATTAACATGTGCTTCGTAACGGAACTGTTCGGTTGCGAAGTAGAAAAATGATGTACCATTCATTAATCTTGATGGTTTAGTCCAATCCCCAGCAAAAGCCACCTGTTGCCAGCCTTCGAGTGGTCGAACCTTCTCTTGTCCAACATAATGGGCCCAACCACCACCATTGACACCTTGTGATCCAGTCAACAGAACCAGATTTAGAATAGAACGGTAAATTTGATCACTGTGGTACCAGTGATTCGTTCCTCCACCCATGGCAATCATGGATTTCCCACCTGTTTTGGCCGCATTCTCGGCAAACTCTCTAGCAACCTGAATAACATGTGCCTTCTTTACACCAGTGATACCTTCTTGCCAAGCAGGTGTGTATGGTTTGACGTCATTATAATCGATTGGATAATCTCCGATTAAGTCTCGGTTTACACCTACATGAGCCAACATTAAATCGTACACAGTAGCTACCTTAAGAATTTCACCTGATTCACTTTGAATATATTTAACTGGAACGCCACGTTGGACGATCTCTCCCTCTTGTTCAGCGAAATATGGGAAATCTACCAACAGGACTTCTTGCGAAGCATCAATAAATGTTAATTCAGGTTGAATAACCGTACCATCATCTTTTTCTAGATCAAGATTCCAATTACTTCCGTTATCCCAGCGAAAACCCTGACTTCCGTTAGGAACATAAGGTGCTTCTGTTACCGAGTCCCACACAAGTGTTTTCCACTCTGCTAAATCCAGATCATCATTAAGATCGGAGGCGCGTAAGAAACGATCTGAACGAATGCTTCCGTTTTCCTCCTTAAGAAGAACTAAGAAGGGGAGATCGGTAAACTTTTTGACATAATCCTGAAAGTAAGGGGTCTGCTGATCTACATAGAATTCCTTAAGAACGACATGGGTCATAGCCATCGCTAATGCTCCATCCGTTCCTGCTTTTGCCGGAAGCCAAATATCAGCGAATTTCTCATATTCCGCATAGTCAGGGCTGACACCTACTACTTTTGTTCCGTTATAACGTGCCTCTACCATGAAATGGGCATCCGGTGTACGCGTTTGAGGTAAATTGGTTCCCCATATGATGAAATACTTAGCATTATACCAGTCCCCACTCTCAGGAACGTCGGTCTGTTCTCCCCATATTTGCGGTGAAGCAGGTGGTAAATCGGCATACCAATCATAGAAACTCAGAATGGTACCCCCGATCAGTGATAAAAAGCGTGTACCTGCAGCATAACTCACCATGGACATAGCAGGGATTGGACTGAATCCAACAATACGGTCAGGGCCATATTTCTTGATCGTATGAATGCTAGACGCGGCAATGATCTGACACGCTTCTTCCCAACTTGCTCTCACAAGTCCTCCTCTACCTCTAGCCTTCACATAAAGCTCTCTCTTACTAGGATTGTTCACAATATTCGACCAAGCTGTTACGGGATCATGACCTTGTTTCATTTCAGATCTCCATAATTCCAAGAGATCTCCACGGATGTAGGGATATTTCACTCTTATAGGACTGTAGGTATACCAAGAAAAGCTGGCACCACGTGGACAGCCACGGGGTTCATACTCGGGGAAGTTAGGGCCTGTTGTTGGATAATCCGTTTGTTGAGTTTCCCAAGTGATAATGCCATCTTTCACAAAAACCTTCCAGCTGCAGGATCCCGTACAGTTAACACCATGAGTTGAGCGAACAACTTTATCATGTTGCCAACGTCCACGATAAAGATCTTCCCATTCTCTTGGTTTAACGGTCTCCTCAGACCAGCCGTCGTTAAATTTCTCTCCACGTTTTAGATGCTTTAAGGATTGCAGTAATTTATTCTGTTTGCTGCTCACTTATTTCACCCTTTCATCGAAGTAATTCCCATAGGATTGAAACGTTCACCTACTAGCTTATTAGCCTGATCATCCTGATACAGTTCCTCCAGAAAGACATTCCATTCAGGGGCGTTACAAGCTACAATGATAAGTCTTTGCAACTGATTAAGGTCTTGTATACTATCGACTTTTTGTGCGATTTGTAATGGGATTTCACCAAACCGCATATCAAGAATGGCGTTCAAATCCTCTCGATCTAAATCAAGATACTGTTCATCATGTGTTATAGACATACGTTACCCCTCCTTCAATCTTCTCATGGTTTCATCATCTTGAAGTAATCCGCAATTAATGCTTTCTTAATATCTTCTCCAGTAGAATGAAAGGTTTCTTTGACCTCTATCTGATTCTCTTTAATCGTCTTCCAAACCCAATAATGTTCCTTCATATGAGAGAGATTCTCTCCGTATCGAAGAAAGACTGTGATTCCATCCTGATTAGAAATAGCCCCAGCTTTTACATCATAGGGGTGCAAATTAAAGTAGTCTAATTCCTTTGTAAGTATAAGATATAGCTCTGGATGAATATATTGGAGTGGCTTCTCTAGCAAATTATCCTTAGAACTAGACAGCTTCATCAGATTCATGTGACGATTCCTCCAGTTCTTCTCCGATCATCTGTAGCTCATCTCGGTTATGAATTAAATCAATTAGCATTAAAGCATGAAATCGTTGAAGGATTTTATCACTAACACCTTCACTAACCAGTAATTCCCTAATCTCACCAGCTAGGTCTCTCATAAGATTATGATCTCTTGTCAAGCTGGTGATCAAATCCCTTAATTCTGGCTTGGCTTCTACCGTTTCTTTATATAAACCTTCCTCTTCACTTGTTGCGTGTTGAAGTGTTCTCGTCTCCCAATGTTCAATGATGATATAGGCGACATCCAAAGCTTTATCCAGTTCATCCTTCATAAGGAATTGACCCAATAACCCGGTTAATTCTTTGGCTTCTTCGAGAGCCGCTTCATGGATCGAAGAATGACTATCTACATTTCTCAAAGCAGGTCCTGACATTGTATATCACTCCTTTTTCTTTGAAATATCACTGAATATGGCTACATAGTTTTTTACCACATCTTGATCATCTTTGATTGCACTAACCGTTAGCCATTCTTGAAATAGATGTCCATCAGCTTGCTTATTTGTGATCTCACCCTGCCACTGCCCTTTCTCTAATAATTCCTTCCAAAAGGATTCATAGAAAGTGTGATCATGTTGACCCGAACTGAGAATCTTAGGTGTCTTTCCCAAGACTTCATCTTGCGAATAACCTGTAACTTGCGTGAAAGCATGGTTCACCGAAACGATGATGCTCTTGTTATTTGTCACCATCACGGCATCAGCAGTTGAATCAATTATGTCATTAGATAATTGTAATTTGTCTTGGAAGGACATCCAGAATACGATCACCAGACTAGCAAGAGCAGCCTCAGAAAGAGCCATGAAGCCAATAGAATAATGTCCAGTTAATCCGTATAGTGAAGTCAACATTAATGGTGGAAAGAACCCACCTAAACCTCCGGCTGCAGCTACAATCCCGTTGACTATACCCATCTGTTTGGAAAAGTATTGTGGGACAAGCTTAAATACGGCTCCATTTCCAATCCCACTAAACACCGCTACAGCCAAGCATCCAATCGTGAATAGCACCATATTCAAGTTGAAAGATAGTAAAATACCAGATAAGGTTAGCCCACCGAACACAACCATGAGCACCTTGAAAGGGTTCAACTTGTCGGAAAGAATGCCTCCCACAGGTCTTAGTAGTGTTGCTAGAACAATAAATCCAGCTGTTCGTAATCCTGCATCCACTTTATCCAGAGCAAATTGATTAACAAAAAAATTCGGTAAATAGACCGTAAAGGCGACAAACGATCCAAATGTGATGAAATAGAACAAACTCAGAAACCACAATTTTTCATTGTGAGACACTTTACTAAACTGTTCCCTGATAGATATATTGACCTTGGTTTCTTGTTTGTCTCCTAACAAAAAATTCAATATTGCAAATACAGCAACAAGTACCAAATAACAGTAGATGGCTGCTCTCCAACCCATTGTATTCGCTAGAATTGGAGCACCGAAGGTAGTGAACGCTGTGCCCATATTTCCTACGCCATAAATTCCGTTAATTGTTCCATGTTTCTCTTTAGGATAATACTTTGGAAGGGAAGTAACACCAATAGTGAATGTCGCTCCACCAATTCCCAAAAATAAGCCACTAATCATCAAATCTAAAAATGAGTCGGAAATCGAAAGATACCAAATCGGAACTAAAAGAGCTATAAAGCTAATAACAAATAACACTCGAGCACCAAATCGATTCGTTAAAAAGCCTATCGGAATACGCAAAATTGAACCCAAAATAACCGGAATAGCGGTAGCCCATGTGGATTGATTAGGGGTTAGTGGTATATCTGTTTGGATGTATGTCATTAATGAAGATATCAGCACCCAGCACATGAATGAGGCTACTAGACTACCCGTCTGTAAGGTTAATTGAATTTTGCGAATCAAACCATTCCCTCCCTCTATAAATAATTTGAAAAAAAGTGTTACTTTATGTATAGCCGAAATCAACCAATTTTAAACATTTTAAATTACTTGTTTTATTCTAATAATAGGTTATTAACCGAGATAGTTTTTACCTGATTATTCGAAAAAAAAAATCTTCCTGAGACAACAGGCAGATTCTTTCTTTGGTAATATTTAATTAATGCTAATATACTTTCACCTTATTCTAATGCTTAACGCTCCCTATTAAACTTACGGGTAGAGTTCCCTCAGCCTTACTTTCCCCTGTTAAAATACTAGCTAGAGCTTCTATAAAGTATGGGGTATTCTCGTAGCAACATACGTATGCAGGAATGTCGGGGATATCGTTTAGATCATAGGGATTACGCGTTGATGCGGCAATTAGGCGCTTATGATGCTGCTGCATCAATTGTTCTACGATTCGACGCTGACCTTCCGGCAAGTCACTTCCAGATGTATACGTCACGATGACCACTTGATCGACCATTCCTGCGGCTTGAACAACGTGGTTAATCTCTACTTGAGAAGGCTCTGCACTAATCCGTATTTCTTCAACCTCTTGCATGTATTGCGATAACGTCTGTCCTAATGTTTTAACATCTGTCCAAGGTTCATCCACTTGTGTCTCCTGTCTTACTTCTGGCCAGATGACTAGAACGGATTCGCTAGTATTCAGAGGAAGCTGACCTTCATCTTTGACAATCGTAATACTTTTACAGGCGACCTCATTTAGTAAGCTGTCAATTTGCGGTTTATGACCTCTTTCCAAAAATAGAGTCGTATCGCCAGATGCTATATGATGTAGACGTTTTTCTTTCAATTTCAATATACGCTCAACGGCTCGATCAATCACACTTTCGTCAATTCGGCCGGTGAGCACGGCTTCTTTAACAGCTTCAATCGCATTTGTCTGATCGTCCCATGTATGACTAACAAGAATGCAATCCGCACCTGCCTCCACTGCTTTAACCGAACCCTCCGCAATTCCAAAGAACTTAGTGATCGCATGCATTTCTAAACAGTCCGTAATAATAACGCCCTCGAATCCTAATTCCTCACGTAGTAAGCCAGTCAATACTGCGTTGGATAAAGTAGCTGGAATAGGCTCTGTTTCAATCGCTGGAAATATAACATGTGCGGTCATGATCATATCTACGCCATCTTGAATGGCCCTAACGAATGGCTTTAGTTCAATAGTATCTAGACGATTCCTATCATGTGAGACTTCTGCTAGCCCATAATGTGAATCGACGCTTGTATCTCCATGCCCAGGGAAATGTTTCGCTCCTGCTGATACGCCTTTCTCTTGAAATGCTCTTATCGCAGCAGAACCGTGCTCAGAAACCTGATCTGCATCCTCTCCGAATGACCGAACCCCTATGATGGGATTACGTGCATTATTATTTATATCAAGACAGGGTGCAAAATTCAGATTGATCCCTAATGAAGTCATCTCGTCAGCACTAATAGCTGATACTTTGTATGTATATTCCGGGTTAGCGGTTGCACCTAAGGCCATATTTCCTGGAATCCGACTCATCCTCTTATGATCAATCCGTGTAACCATTCCGCCTTCCTGGTCAATGGCAATCCACAGCGGTAAATTCTGACTGCTCTTAGCCACTTCCTGAAGTGATGCCGACAGCTTAGCAACCTGTTCCATTTCATCGATGTTACGACGGAAATAAATAACACCACCAATGTGATATTCCTCAATCAGATTGTTAATATGATCATCGGGTACCAAGTCATGAAATCCACAGATAAACATTTGTCCGATTTTCTGTTCCAATGTCAGGTTAGACACTTTCATTTATGATCACACACCTTTGCTCAGGAATTGGGAATTGGGAATAGATAGGCATAATCGAGATTAATTAACAGAGATCTTAACTTGTTCACGATAGTCTGAAGGAGTCATCCCTGTATAACGTTGGAATACTTTCGTGAAATAACGTCTTTCATGATATCCGAGACTAATTCCTATCTGAGTAACACTCTTATCACTATGTGTTAACAGATATTTAGCAGCTTCAATTCGCTGATTGGTTACATATTCAACAAATGTGATACCCAGGTGGTTTTTGAATAGAAGGCAGAAATAACTAGAACTTATCCCTAAATGTCCAGCAAGTTCTTCAATACCTAAATCCTTATCTAACCTGCTCGTTATATATGTAATGGCCTCTGCCATCAGATGTTGTGAAGATTTCTTGGTTGGCTCGCTAAGTTCTTGATTGTGCATATGGGTTGCCGCAAATTGAAGTGGATCTAACTTTCGACTATGGATCAATTGTTCACCAATAAGACGAAGTGTAGTTTCCAAATCCTTATAGTGTATAGGCTTACAAATGTAATCACGTACTTTATATTTAATGGCAAGTCGTGCATATTCAAACTCTTGATACCCGGTAAGAAGAAGCACCTCAGCAGAGCAACCTCTTTTTCTCAATTCTCCAACGAATGTTAGTCCATCCATAAGGGGCATGAGAATATCACTTAAAACAATATCCGGAACTTGCTCCTCATAAAGTGCTAAGGCTTCCTGGCCATTACGAGCAGTACCCATGACTTCCATCCCTAACTCAGACCAAGGAATGACCTTTTTTAGATTATTCAGAATTGGAGCTTCATCATCGACTAGCAGAACTTTAAGCATCCGAGTTCCCCCATTCATCATCGGGTACAATACAGCGAATGATTGTACCTGTGTTATTTGAAGAACAAATGAACAAACCATACATATCACCATAATGAATTCTGATTCGATCAGCGACACTCCGTACGCCTAGCCCTCTACGTTCATGCTCAATTGGACTACGTGGATATGCCATTTCTATCTCTTCACTCTGATCGGAGCGCATATATTCAAAGGCGAGAAGCTGCTCCTGACTAATCCCAACTCCGTTATCCTCAATTTGGAGAATCAATTTTCCTTGTTCAGTCCAACAACTTATGCGTATCATTCCTGTATATGAAATACCTGCAAACCCATGTTGAATACTATTTTCTACCAACGGTTGAAGTGTTAACTTGAGTATACTTCTTTTTAGCAGATCATTGGGAACATCTATTTCATAATCAAAAATATCCTCAAAACGAAATTTCTGTATTTCTAAATAACTTCGTAAATGTTCAATTTCTGTCTCTAAAGGAATAACTTCCTTCCCTTGAATGCTAATTCTAAGAATACTGCCTAGGCGATAGACCATTTCACTGACTTTGGCCCCTTCATTCTGAATGGCTAGCACATTGATCGATTCCAGCGTATTAAATAGAAAATGAGGTTTGATCTGCGCTTGAAGTACACGTAGTTCAGCTTGGTTCTTCTGTTTCTGTTCCTTTTTCACCTGTGTGAACAAAAGATTGATTTTATCTACAAGATCATTAAACCCCTTGGACAACACATGTAATTCATCTTTCCCCTTGTCTTCAACACGAACTTTGAAATCGCCACCCTCTACCCTACGCATAAAGCGCACAATCACAGCAATAGTACCGGTAATTCGATTCATAAATACGACGTTAAAAGTAATAGCAGTCAATAGGCACAGCAATGTTATACCAATAAACCAGCGGGCAAAAACCCACGTTTCCTTAGATAAGGAATTCCATGACGTAACAGATACAATACTCCAAGGGTATTCTTTAAGATGGTACATAGACACGATACTATTATGTTGATTGAAAGATGCCTTAAAACTCTGATACCCATCTCCGAAATGAACAGGTTGATTCATAAGGTTCTGAACTTTCTGACCATCTAACAACTGCATGGGGTCGAATAAGATTAAGCCATCATCGTTCACTAGCATGAAATGTGTGAATCCAACGGTCTGATTTAACGATAGATTTCGAAAAATAGATTCAATATCCCAGCTCTTAATTTGTACAACGAGAATGCCAATGTTCTTGAGCGTACTAACTTCTTTAATAAGTCTGATCTGGGTAAACACCGGCTCCGTACCTGTAATTTCCGGATATTCATGAGGGGCAAGCCATTTAGGCACCGCATTGAGATCCATTACTTCTTTAAATAGAGGTTGTTGTTTGAATTTATCGAATGTCATAGCTTTGAAATCTTCTTTATTAAAAATAGAAACAATATTATTATCTCGATGTAAATTGTAAAGGAAAGCATAACTAATCGATGGATGATTATAGAGCAAATTCCGGAAGCTACGCTGACTTGCATTTAAATGTAACTGTTCCGTAGCGCTGAGATCTTGTTTGTTCGGGTCCTTCCCACTTAATGCCATATGAAAAACAGAAGTACCAATGCCGCTATCCGTAACGTTATCCATCTGTTTAAAAACACTTGATATGCTATAACTGATGGCTTTGAGTGAATATTCCGTCTGGCGGCTGTACTTCTCTTCTATAGAATTAGAGGTTACCATGAAGGTGACAACACCCAAGATACACATAGGAACGATAATGAGTATTACGAATGCTAGTAATAACTTAACGCGCAAATTCATACGCAACTTCCATTCTCTAGAGGATTATCCCTTTACACTTCCTGCTGTAACACCTTCAATAATTTTTTCCTGAAGAATAGCATAGATTACAATGACTGGAACAACACTGAATACGATACCAGCGGACATTTGTGCGTAGTTCATTTGATATTGATCACGGAACTGAACCATCCCCACGGGGAGCGTTCGGAGCGCATCGTCTGATAGAAAATAATTAGCCAACAAGAATTCATTCCAGTTGTCGAGGAAGTTTACGATAAACACAGTAACCATTGCTGGAATGGTAAGAGGAACTATAATCCTACCAAAAATTCCCTTAGCAGACAAGCCATCCATCACTGCAGCTTCTTCAATTTCACTAGGCAAAGACTTCATAAATGCGGACAGAATAATCACAGAGAATGGAAGTGCGTTGGCTATATAAGGAATAATCAGCGCCCAGTGTGTATTAAGAATACCGATTTTTTTGACAAGCAAGTAAATAGGAAGCATCAAGGCATTATTAGGGATCAGCATCCCTACTAGAATCATCGCCGCTAGAATCTGACTAATCTTGAAATGACGCATCCTTGTCACGGCGAAAGCAAACATGGAAGCAATCAGAATGGATACGATAGCAGACACAATAGAGATATACATACTGTTGAAAAAATAAGTGCTAATCTTCGCATTAACCCATGCTTCTACATAATTACCAAATTCAAATTGTTTGGGTATACCAAACGGATTAAGAGCGATCGAGTTATTATCCTTTTTGACCGATGAGAAAACTACAAAGAGGAATGGAAAAAGAATAACTAACAAGTAGGACATAAGAATGAAATGGGGCAACAACCTTTTAGTTAGCCTAAACATTAGTATTCAATCCTTTCAGTACGACGTGCAACAATCAGTTGGTATACAGCAGTTAAGATAAGTGTAAAGATGAAGATTAGAACCGCGATGGTATTCCCGTAGCCATACTTAAAGTTTGTAATCGCATATTTAATCATATACGTTGCTAATACATCGGTAGATCCTGCGGGTCCACCTTTCGTCATAACGATAACAATATCTGCTGCTTTCATAGCACCGGCCATGGAGAGCATAACGACTACCGATATAATAGGTTTGATTAAAGGTAACGTAATCGAAAAAGCACGTTGTATACCGGATGCTCCATCGATTGCTGCAGCCTCATCAAGCTCCCTAGGGATCGAGAGAATAGCTGCCAGAACCATTACGATATAGAATCCTGTCCATTGCCAGGCGTTTGTAATGAGGATAGAGAGCATGGCGTATCTCTCATCGGATAACCAATACAAGGGTTCTATTCCAAAGACGCCTATAACCTTATTCAGAAGTCCAATGTTTGGTTCATAGATGAACCCCCAAAGAATACCGATGACAGCCGTAGACATGATGGATGGTAAAAAGACCGCCGTCTTATATAAACCTTTGAATTTCTTCACATTAGCGATAAGGAGGGAGAAGAAAACAATTAATGGAACCTGAATACACACGGAAAAGAGGATAAAGAATCCGTTATTTCTCGCTGCACTCCAGAATCTCTCCTCTGTTAATGCTTTGGTGAAATTATCAAATCCGATGTATTTCGGAGCCTCTGATACCCCATTCCAATTCGTAAAACTATATTTGACTGCACTAAAGATCGGGTATAAGAAGAACATAAAGAATAAGATTAGACAGGGAAGTATAAACAGAAGGTATAATACAGGACTTCGTAACGCTTTGTTCATGAGGTGCCTCCCAACCCGGAGTTCATCCGGAAAGATGTCATTATATTGGTTATGAGATGATTTCCATTATGTAGAAAGCGTGTGCCCCAGTTCTATCCTGGGGCACACAGATGATTACTATATTTCTATTGTTCAGAAGCGTTAGCTTCTTCTTGAATCTTTTGTAAAGCTTCTCCCATTTTCTCAGGTGTTGTTTGTTGACCAATCAGCTTCTGAATTTGAATATTACTGATTTCAGTCGTTACATCGGCTTGAACTAGAGAGTCAAATGCAGGAAATGAAGTCTCTGCAGCATTCAGAACATCTACAATTTGTTTCATTAAATCATCTTCAATACTTGCAGAAAGTACAGCTGCATCGATCTTCATAGCAGGTAATACGCCATCTTCAACCACACCACGAATTTGCATCTCTTCATTATATAGATTCTTAATAAAGGACTTTACAGCTTCTAACTTACGTGGATCCTTCTCTACTTCTGCAGAGAAACCATAACCATTGTTCACGTCACGCATAAGTGATGTCTGATCCCCAGTACCTCCGTCAACTGGAGGAAGATTGAAGAATCCAACCTTTCCAATCATTTTCTCACCGGACTCCCCTGCTTTGAATACAGACGATTTCCATGTTCCGTCATATAGAAGAATCGCTTCACCACTAGTAAATTGAGTTGTATATTCTGCATATTCAAATCCGAGCTCACCTTTTTTGAAGTAACCTTTGTCTACCCATTCCTTATACTTAGCAAACCCTTGAACGACATTGGGATCGCTCCACTTGGCTTCGCCTGTTGTGAATTTGGATGTTACATCTGCTCCCGCATATCGAGACCATAACTGATTGGCCAGCATTAGTGGTACCCATCCAGCTTTAGAGGCACCTGCCATTGGAACTTTACCATCTGCTTTGATCGTCTCTAGGATCTGATCTAATTCAGCTAATGTTGTAGGTACTTTCAGCTCCTTACTATCAAAGTATTCTTTGTTATAGAAGAATCCCTCACCCGAACCACCGATCGGTAATCCATATATTTTGCCTTCATACGTAAACGGATCCAATGAGCTGAATTTATCCTTAATTCCGAGTTCTTCTAGGATAGGGGTTAGATCAAGCAATTTGCCTTCTTTAGCATAGACCTTGGAATCAGGGCTACCAAATAAATCGAAGATGTCTGGTGGATTGCCTGCTGCCATTTCACCACGAAGTTTCTCCTTACGGTTCACATCCGACTCAACACCGTCTGGTTTAAATTTCAGTCCTTCCACGTCTGCTTCAACCTTTGACAGAACATCTTTAAGTATCGCATAACGTTTTTGTTTGTCTGCACCTACTTGTGTATGCCGAATTGTCATTTCAAGGGGTTCAATCTTCTTCGTCTCTTCCTTTTTCGCCTCTGTTGTTGGCGTTGTACTGGCACTTTCTTCTGCAGTCTTATTGTTACTGTTCCCACAACCGGACACTGTAAGCGATACCACAAAACACAATGACATTAACATCATTAAATTTCTTTTCTTCTTCATTGTCTTATCCCCCCTAGATCATTTCTTAACTACCTCTTTATTCTATAGCACCTCCTAGCGATCTAGGAAGGACGCTATTCTGCTAAACACAGGGATAAATTCATCTAATCATGACAGAGTAGAGAATCCATACACACTTCTACAAGCATAAACGGCATCGCCGTCCTTTAGCGGCGATGAAACGTTTAGCGGTGAAATATAATCCTATTTATAAGCAGAAATACTTATAAATTCTTATATTTTAAAGAAAAGGACCCTTATCTAATAAGGGTCCTTACTTTTGCAAATACTATGAATAGAACAAAACCATATTACTTATGATCGCCTTCAACATCAAGAACGTCTTGAAGTTCAATCTTCGTTAGATCTGCGTTAGCAAATTCTTTTGATTGTGGAAGTTCTACTTCGAATTGACTAATAGAATCGAATTGTACATCCGCAGTATCAAACGCTAGGTTAAGGATATGACCACCAAGGGTTTTATCATCACTGATGAAATGGAAATGGAATCCTGGGACATTGATTGTTGCTGCATAGTTAGGCGTATAGAATCCAACAAAGGTTCCTTTTACATTCTTATATTCAAACTCTGATTGATTCGCTAATACATCTTTAAGTAGAGGGTAAGGACGCTCTTGCTTAGCTTCTGAACGAGTTTTTAGATATGATAACGTTACTGGCATTTTGAATGCATAGAAATTATTCTTATTATCCAATTGCGCCGATAGTTTTTCAGATAAATCTGTTGCATTCGTTACGTTAGTGATCGTTGCAGTCTTATCAATATCGAAGTTTGTACTAACAACAAAAGGAGACTTCGTAGTACCACTCACTTCAGACATTACACCATTATTATCGAAACGATAGAATTTGTTGTCCAGAATGGTTAACTCACCATCTACACCATTAAGAGTACCTAGACCAAGATCTCCGTGTTCAGCAACTTCATTAAGTGTAATGTCTCCATCAAATATACCACTCATAAGCGCATTAATTGTAGAGTACTGGAATAAACTATCTGATTTCACAACGTCCTTATCATGCTTGTGATTCTTATCTTTCTTATCTTTCTTGTCGTTCTTGTTGTTCTTGTCAGAAACAGCTTGCCCTGGTTTCTTATCATCCTGTGTGTTGTAGGAACTGGCGAATACCGTTGCTCCTATGGAACCAACTAGAACTAGTGATGCGAGTGATGCTACTACTGCCTTTTTCTTCATGTGTAAAACCTCCATTGAATTATTTATAGTAAAGGCTTTCGCCGTACTAACTAGTACTAGATTTTAAACTGTTGTACGTCATGTTTTACCTTCTCGGCTGTTTGAATCACCATGTTAACTTGTTCGTTAATACGTGTAATGGAGTTCTTCTGTGTCTGAGTATCTATAAGTGCATTTTGTGAGTTAGATGAGTTAGAACTAGATATACTGGACAATTGCTCTGCTGATGAACTAATCTCTTCAGAGCTAGCTGCAATCTCTTCAGATGTTGCACTTAGCCCTTGGATCTCATGATTTAGTTTGGACATATTCTCCATAATCCCTGAGAATAGTGTGTTTACACTTGTACTCATTGTGATACCACTACTTACTTCTGTTTTCATTTTTATTAGAGAATCAACGGTTATCCTTGTTTTATCGTTTATCTCAGTAATCAATCCACTGATCTGTTTGGATGCCTCTGCGGATTGACCTGATAGTTTCTTAACTTCATTAGCTACGACAGAGAATCCTCTTCCTGACTCACCAGCCCTAGCCGCTTCTATGCTAGCATTTAAGGATAGTAAGTTAGTCTCTGTTGAAATACTATTTATAATAGCTGCTATTGTTCCAATTTCCTTCGCCTTATCCATTAATGACTGGACCGCTTCAGAAGAGCTTTTTAGGGATTCGTCAATAGAATTCATCTGGTACATGGTTTGTACAATGCTTGAGTTTCCCTTATCTGCAGTTCTGAATGTTTGGTCCGATATGTCACTGATTTCAGAAGCACTACAAGCAATGTTATTTATTCCGATCGCACTCTCTTGTACAGCACGTGATATCTCTTTAGTGCTCTCTGCTTGAATAATCGAACCGTCTGTAACTTGCTTATTCATATCATAGATACGAGAAGAAGCACTAGCTGTGGACGTAATTTCTTCATTCAGTACATCAGCAGCGTGGTACAGACCCTGTGTACTTTCCGTTAAATTACTTACGAGTTGTCTGAACTGTACAGTCATCTTTTGAAACGCTCTAGACAAGTCACCGATTTCATCTTTCGTTGTTAGTGGAATGATATTCTGTGAAATATCCCCAGTCGCTAAATTCTCAGCAGTCCGTGTAATGATTTGAATAGGACGAATGATGTGTCTATTTGTAACATTGATTACTATGATTAATAGCACCAACGATCCGATAATAACAATTACGGTGTTCTTGATGATAGGAACCTTCAGTTCATCTAATTCACTATCAAATAGAACACCGATAACTTTCCAACCCGTTAATTCATTCGTTTTGTAGATTAATCTTGCATCTTCACCATCTACTTTAGTCTTTATTGTTCCCGTGGTAGATGTAGACGAAAATATTAATTTATTATTTACATCTTCTGTTAAATCAGTTCCAGCCTCAATTGTTGGATGTGTAAGAATTCTCTCTGTACTATCTACTACGTATGCGTAACCGTGTTGCCCTATTTTCTGCGAATTAATCGTATCCGTTAAATATTTCTTTAGCGATAAATTAACAGCAACAACATTCTTATTATCATTCGTAGTTTTACCTAGAGTAATAACGATGTTGCCCGAGCCGGCAGAAACATAAGGATCAGAAATAATAACTTCCCCTTTATGCTCCATAGCTTTCGTAAACCAGACCCTAGTACGTGTATCGAAATCATCGGCCAACTTAGATTGCGGTTCTAATGCAAATAGCCCTGCAGAAGTTCCGATCCCTATGACCTCTGTATCATCGTTATGTACAGCTTTAAATTCTTTTAAAATAGCTTGTACTTCAGCATTTGTAGCATAATTCATTCCCTGAACTGGAGTCATGTTAGCTGCCGTTGGAGTTGACAACGTTCTGGCCAGTATATCCGTATCTTTCATAACAGGAATTACAACTCTATCTACAATCATGGTTAATTGTTCTAGCTGAGTATCAGATGATGCTAATAATTGAGTTTCCAAAGAACTTACAGAAGTTTTATAAGAAAAAACACCTCCTACTACACTTGATAACAACACCAAGAGTAAAAATACAGCGAATAACTTCTGGCCAATCTTAAATTTAAACTTGAATAGCTCTTTGTTCTTCATCTAGTAACTTCTCCTCTTTTTATATAAATAAAAAAGAGCTACCCAATTTTTAGAGCAGCCCATTAAAAACCGTATCCTATAGTGATGTCTACGTGCTAGTCTGCTAATCTAAAATTACTATCGGCACTATGACCTATATAATAATCTAAAATTATTATCGGCACTATGACCTATATAATTTAGCTTTTTTCTTAAAAGAGTCTACATATCCTAAATATTTCTGTTCTCAATTTAATTCTTTTTTTAAAAAAACCTGCTAAAATAGTGGTTTTGGTCAATTAAAAAACCAAAAATAGTATCTAGTGCAATTAATTACTTTCACAAAACTGTTGATAATTCATTCAGGAACTTTTTCCTATGTATTTGTAAATTATTAATGTCATCCATATTATTACTATCAAGACTGGATCACATGACCTATGCAGTTAGAGATGAATTATGGTAAAAGATATAAATTCAATTAGTCACTCTGAAACCGTCGCGTATCACCATGAAAGAAAAAATACTGATTACAGAAATAATAGCTAAACATAGAGAAAAAGCCGTGAATGAACAATGTTCATTCACGGCTTCTCCAAATCGCTATTCACTAGTAAAAGATTTAACCTATACGTACTCCACCCAGACTAGCTCCTTTAACAAACAACCTCTCGATGTTTCTCTCCACTGTTGGATCCGGTATTAATGGTGGGGCTTGATGTGGCTTAACGCGTGCATCAATAATGACATTATCACAAGCCCAGTGTTTGTTCTCGTAATGACTATTCACACCATACATGTCATGCGAAGGATTACTACGCGTAAATGTTGCCCATAAGAAATTCGCTATTGAGGCACTCAAGAAGGAGCTGTCATCACATAGAATGATCATTGGACAAGAAGAGATCGGTCCATTGGATTGAATCGCTTCACATAACCCTTGAAGCTCCTCTTGCGCTTCAGCATATGTGTTAAATTTAGAGCCTTGAAGTGCTATAATCCCTGGCATCACTAATTGTGCATTGGAATAACCGCGTAACGATTTCAAATGCTTAGGTACTTCTATGCATAGATCCCTTTTCTTATCTCCATAAGCTGCAAAAACAACTTTACTACCACTGTTTAATCCAGTACCTGAATAATCAAGGGTGTCAATCGTCGTATTTGTATGAAAATGAATATCGCGATGTAGATCGATCCGCTCTAATATATACGTTAAGAACTCTACTTCCTTATGCGTATCTAAGGGTTGATTCTCTTCAGCCGTAATAAATAAATACTTAGCCAAACTAAGTTGACCAGTTCCTAAGATCCGATTAGCAATCGTGAGTAGTTCTGTTGGCTGTTTGACTTTCTGGTAAGGCGTATACCTTTCGCTCCCAATAGCAAAAAGGAGCGGGTGTACACCTGCAGCATCTACAGCGTGAACTTCTTTGACACCAGGAACCTCTTGTTTAATCGCATCCCCTGTTAACTCATGAATGAGTTCACCAAATGAAGTATCTTCCTGTGGAGGACGACCTACAACAGTAAATGGCCAGATGGCGTTAGGCTTCGCATATACTTTATGTACTTTCATCACTGGAAACGGATGGGTAAGACTGTAATAGCCCAAATGATCACCAAAAGGACCCTCCGGTTTCGTATCTTCAGGAAAGATTTCTCCAGTGATAACAAAATCAGCATCATTACTTATACAATAGCCATCGACATAGTTATACCGAAAATTACGTCCTGCAAGTAAGCCGGCAACCGTCATCTCACTTAGCCCCTCAGGTAAAGGCATGATCGCAGATAATGTGTGTGCGGGTGGACCACCTATGAAACAACTTACTTTTAAAGGCATACCTAGCTTGTTCGCCTTCTCTTGATGAATTCCGATCCCACGATGGATCTGGTAGTGTACACCAATTTCTTTATTCATTTCATATTCATTGCCACTCAGCTGTATACGGTACATCCCTAGATTAGAGTTCATAATTCCCGGTTTCTCTGGATCTTCGCTATACACTTGAGGTAATGTGACGAAAGCTCCACCATCCATTGGCCAATGTTGTATTTGTGGCAGATCGGATATTTGAATTTCTTGTGCAGTAACATCGAGACTACCCAACTTCTTCAAAGGAAGTGCTTTCACCGCAGCAAGTCCATTACCAATATTTCTAAAAGGTTGCTTCAATGCTTTCATGGGGTCATCACGTATGGCCATAACATTCTGAACCGATTTCCATGTATCTCGGAACATAAACATGCTGCGTTCTAAAGTTCCAAAGAGGTTGGATACTGCTCGAAATTTAGAACCTTTAACATTCTCAAATAACAACGCCGGACCACCGGCTTCATAAACCTTCATATGAATTGCTGCCATTTCAAGATAGGGATCCACTTCTTCTTTAATTCGGACTAAGTGCCCATTCTTCTCCAAATCGATGACACACTCTTCTAAATTACGATACATTATTCTTTAACTCCATTCTCTAGTTATTAAACCTATTAGGATTCATGATAAATTCCATGAAGCTATTGCTATCTTCTAACATAATGGTAACACATTTAGTTGTAATAGACGTATTCTATTCAACTTTCACACAATATACATCATTACCTTTAATACAAAAAAAGCAACCCAGGATCTAGCCTGGATTGCTTCTTATAATAATCTTCACTTAGGGTAGCATATTTAGGTACTTGCTATACACATACGCATCTTTACCTTCAAAACGCACTTTTACCCAACCATACTTCTCAACATTCAACACTTCTAGAATTGAACCCTTCGGAATGGCCTTATAGATCTTAGATGTTGAATACGCATTAGCGCGTACATTCAAGAAATAAGCTGTAACTTTAGCTTGTTTCACCTTCGTAACTACTGGTTCTTTAACCGCTGTAGTTGGTTCTTTGACAGTCGGACTTGGTTGTTCAACCGTCGGACTTGGCTTAGGCTGTTCTTCTTCAACCTCGACTTCAGTCGTTTTTCTTGCTTGATTCAACTTCTGGTAGAATTCACCTTTGGTTGTTAGACCCGAGAACAATGCTGAACTTACATTTGCCTTCTTGGAGAGTTCAGCAACCTCACTGTCTACAATCGGATCTAAAATATTTATAGACGCTATATTTGTATATTTACCATCTTCGGTTGTTGGAACAACAAGAATACCATCATTGATAAGATCTACAACATCCTTACGAGCCGCTGATGTAGTATCCACACCCGTCACTTTCCAATGTTGATTGATTTGAGGTTCATATACGCCATTTTTTTCTTCCTTTAAATATTTAATCGCTAGATTGCGGATCGTACCCCCTACTTCACCAAATACAGTAGCATCTTTAGAAGACCATAGTTGCTCGAACTTACGTCCTTCTAATGCTCCACCTTTAGCTTTCAAGGCATCCATTCGATAAGCATTCATACCTAATTTAATACTATCTTCTGCCTTCACAGCCGTTCCATTCATATACTTTAGATTCGTAATTCTACTACCATACGGTTTAGTTAGATCAATCTCATAGGTTACACCACCGAAGAAATCATCGGTACTATATTTAGAAGCACGTCTTTTCTTATCAAAACTCACCGTCACATCTCCTGGACGGGTAGAATTGAAATAACCTGCTGACCATTCCATATAATCCTTCAGATCTTTCCCTGTAACTTTATAAACCGTAACCTCACCTAATGCGAACTGATAGTTATAAGCGATATCTTTTTTCTTAATAGGTCCAATATCCAACCGTGCTTTATCATTATCAATCTGGTGTGAGACCACATCTGCCTTACTATAATGCAACATCACTTCACTGAAAAAGTCCGATAACGGCGTCTCCTGAATTTGTACCGCAGGAATTCCAGCGATTTCATTATCAGGAACTAGATTCATTCCTTTCAGTGTTGCAACTTCAACGTTAGCATCTGCACGTGCAAATTCATGGTAAGGTTTCAGCGTATCTTCCAATCCAGAATCAGATTTGACGATATTACCATCAGCATCTTTTACAGCTAATACCGATGCTTCTTTACTCTTCAATACCATCTGATCGCCTTGCTTTGTGAATGCAAGATCAATGCGAGATATATGTGAACCGTATTTATTAGGCTCAGAGATAATCACACCATTAACTGTCTCGGATTCAACCAATGTATGCATATGACCTGCAAAAATTGCCGTTAGTTCCGGATTCGCATTCGCAATATCCGTCACACCAGTACCTGGTTTTCCATTCTCGTTATCCAAGCCCATATGCATAAGTCCTACAATAACATCAACTTTGCCTTCTAATTCAGCAATAGCCTTCTTTGTTTCTTCAACAGGATCTTTTACGACAATACCGTCCAAATGATCCGTGCCTTTCTCGAATTCCGTAATCATGGGTGTATTCATCCCGATGACTCCAACCTTAACTCCTGCTTTTTCAATAATGGTATACGCCGGTTTAAACCGATCACCATTCTCTTTATAAATATTGCCTACTAAAGCTTGTCCTTTAAATTGTGATGAAATCTTATCCAATGTATCTAGTCCAAAATTAAATTCATGATTACCCATAACCCATGCATCATATTTCATTTCATTCATTGCAACCATCATAGGAGACTGAGGTTGATCATTGAATAATTCTGCTGAATTATCTTGGATCATATCTCCCGCATCAAGCAGAATCGTATTCGGATTCTCTGCACGTACTTTTTTTATGATCGTGTACAACTGAGACAGACTTCCTGTCGTATTAGGACCATCAAGGGCATAATCCCAAGGCATAAATCGACCATGGATATCAGATGTTCCTAGCAAAGAAATATTAACCTCTGTGTCAGCTTCTGCTGCGTAGACCTTGCTACTCGGGAGAGGACTGATGAGCATAGTTGCCATCATTGTCAATGATAACATTGATCCAACATATCCCTTTAAACCTAATTTTGATTTTCGTTTCATGTGGCGTTTTGCTCCTATTCTATAATTAATGTTATGATATTAAATATAACATTGAGGTTAAATCTATGTAAACGGTAATATTACCATCGTAAGATATAATTGGTTAAAACGCATATGAAATGAATGAATTTTGTATGATCCGAGAGTGATCAAGTGGATTTCAGTACGTAAATATCGCACATATCACTATTTATATTATATAATGTATCATATCTATAATAGAGTGAATCATTAACCAGTACTAAGCTTTGTGCGGCGAACGCTACTCCTTGAGTATTACCATAAAAAAATAAATGCCCTGTATGAGAAAAGGCATTTATTGTTTTGAATTTCATTTATATTCTCTATTGATTAGAAATAGCTTTTAATGATTGAAGCATTAAAGTTTCGATATTATGTTCTCCATAATACTATTGAAATTGATTTTATCTGAAATATGGATTCTTCCCCAAGGTATACTATTAAAAATAGTTTTATAGCTCTGATCTAATACTCTTAAATTATCCAGACTTTCTAGCTGATGTATTGGAGGAACCAACCTAACGGTTAATCTTTCATAGGCATTTTCAGGACTAATATCTATAAAGAAACTTATATCTGGCTCAGGGAAGAATCTTATCATTTCAATCATGGGTTGAATATTAGCCTTATAGTGAAGTCCTTGAGCTAAAATATCATAAACATAACGGTCAAACACAAGGATCTTACCAGTATTATCACGTAATTTTTTATTTAACGTATCTATCCAATCAATCAATATCCCATAAATATATAAGCTGCCGTTTAGATTGGGTATATATGAGAATTCATCACCAAATTCCTCATGGCAAAAGGTTTTAATGATCTCATTAACTACATAATCTGGTTTACAGTATTCAGCAGCATAGCCTCTTTCATTTAATTCAACAGCTACCTTATGTGCTAGAGATGTCTTACCCGAACCGTCGATTCCCGAAAACGATATAATTATGTTATTCACCCCCTATAGAAGCTACTTCCACTGTATTAATCATTAATCGATTGTATCAGCGTCATTTATTCAAATCTTGTTAATACCACTCAAGGAATACTTCAGAAACATCCTTTCCTGCTGTACCGTTAGGATGGGGATCATATGTCGAACTCATATATTCAGATTTAACTAAATGTTCATTAGGTGCCTCTTGAGACAGCACTTCAGCGATATCAAACACACGATCTACGCCTATAATGGATTCATTACGAATAGATGTGTTGACCTCTCGCCAAGCACACTCTTGATCACCAGTGAAGTTAAACGGCGGTACGGTACATAATATAATTTCGATTGAAGGATTGTTGTTCTTGAGAGTAGAGACAATCATGGTTAAATCACCAATAAGTTGCTCAGCTGTACGTTTACCAATATCAAGATCATTGACACCTAATGCGATGACAACTTCATTCGCTTGTTGCGCTTTATACAGCCAAGGACCCTGACCAGCTGCATCATATGCTCTCGCCCACCCTGAACCGAGATTCCATACCCCTACGGACGTACCTAGACCTTCTGCAATTCTTGCAACCCAATATTCATAGCCATCTACCCCAGTTCGCACACCTTGCGTAATTGAATCCCCAAAGAATAGGAGTTTTTTATTTACCTGCTTTTTATAACCTATATAGCTAGGTAAGACTAATTGATTCTCTGACTTTTGAAAAAGAATGGATGATTCCTGATCAGCTACATTTCCAGGAGCATCATATGCCGTGACTAGCATCTGTTCAGTGTTATACGGTATGGTTTTGCCAGATATAGTTGTGGAAATGGTCCATGTAAATGATAGATAGTGTCCATCGGGTATATCTATATGAACCTCATCACTCCAAAATTTCTCATCTGGTAGAACGGTTTTGGTTAATTTTCCGTCAAAAGTAAGAGCAACCTGAGTGCCTTCAACTACATCGCCATTTAACTGGCTGCCCCCGTCACCAATATAAGCCGCTTCTACTCTCCATTCTCCTCCTAGATCACTAGCAGAAGCAATTAATCCAGTATCCCATGTGGAGTCAACAGCATTGCTGTGCCAGAACTTAAAGCTCTGCTGGCCACATTCTCGAATTCGGATATATGTTCGATACGTGTGAGTAAAGGGTTCCGTTCGGTTCATGATAAAATTAGCTGCTGAAGACACAACTGTGGCAGAGGCATAGTCCTCCTGTAGTAATATCTCACTGCTATGATTCATCTCTTTATTTTCCTCTAGATTCATTATTCTTCACGCTCCGATGACAATCATTTTATGTATTTTGGATACCTGTCCCAAAAGTTCAACAATCCTATTTTACCTGAGAAGGTTGAAAGTTTCACATTTTTTTTGTATATGGAATGTTAAAGTCACAAAAAAAACCGACTGGTTATCACCAATCGGTCGCTACTTCTTATATCTTCTGTACGGCAAATGTAATCGATTGACTACGGAACTGCGTTGGTGTATCGTACTTCTCTTCATCAACCGACTGAATGACTGTTTTACGTTCAAGAACATTCCAGCCATCATACACTTTTTCAAGAATGGCATAAGCATTCTCCGTCGGTAAATTGAGTTCGATTAAGGATTCTAGCTTACGTCCCGTATCTTGCTCAACTTCCTCTATCTCTGTGTTCATCGAAATACAATGGATTCCTCCCAATTGCGTACCACGCTTCATTCGCTCTAGAACCTGTATCAAAGCCTCCTCAGAAGACACGTGCTCAAGACAGCCGCAAGCTAGAATATAATCATAATAGTCATTGGACATATCCGCATGTTCAACATCAACTTCTTGTGCTTCAATGATATCAGTAACGCCATATTCTTTCGCATTCTCACGAAGTTTATCGATGGCTCCGTTCAATAGATCTAGACCGACAACCTTACTATCCGTCTCTTTAAGTCGCACAGCCACGGGAATCGTATTTCGACCAGCACCACACCCTAAATCGAGCACATGAAGGTTTTGTTTGTGTTCCATCAGACGATCCAATAGCTCCATGACAATAAGATTAGGTTCAGACATCCATGTTCCTGGTTCTAAGATCTCAAATTCACTATATAGTTCATTATGATAGCTGGCTTCAGCCTCACGAGCTTCCTCAAAATCTGCTTGATTCATAGGATCACCTCCGATGTAAATGACATGTTATTACTCAAATCCTGTCTTATATTTACTTGCAGTTGAAGAGGAATTTTTAGATTCTCCGTTTTTCTGTTTCTCTTCTTGCTTTTCCATATTTAAATCTTCCATAGGTATGGATCAACATATTGCTCATCTTCAAACTTATCGAATAGACTCTCAATCTCTTATGAAGTATTACCTCTGAATGAGTTATTCCAAACCTCACACATATATAATAAAAAAACCTATGGAATACAGATGTAGTGAGTCTGCCTCACTACATCTGTATTCCATAGGTTTGTATCTATTGCCCAATACACCTTATACGCCTCCCTTTGAATTGAATCTATATTATATATAAACATAATATAGGCTCTCTACTCAGCAAGGCTGATATTTACAATCCTGATCATCTTAAGCTTGATCAATAACTGTAATTAGATCCGCAGCTGGAATTCTTGGTTGAGCTGCTGGCATTTGACTAGCGTAACCAACATGAACACTACCAACGACTCTTTCGCCAGGTTGAATTCCTAATGCATTTCGGTATGCTGCTTCATGCATGTGACCATAACTTTTCCATACCGTACCTAACCCTTGTTCCCAAGCAAGTAAACTGAAATTTTGAATGATGCAACTCGCCGAGGAATAATCTTCTTCGCGAATACTGATAACAGGGTTCTCTTGTATGACAAAAGCAATGTACATTGGAACGCTCATCATTTTATTGTAGAAATTCTCGTTAAATGAAGCATCACCAGGTTTTCCTTTTATTTCTGCAATACGCTTACGTGCTTCTCCATGAACAATAATGAAGCGCCATGGTTGAGTCATTCTATGGTTAGGAACCCATACAGCAGTATCCAAAAGATCCTTCACAAGATCAAGTGAAACCTCGCGGTCATCAAAAACTTGTATAGATCTTCTTTCTTTAATCAATTGTGATAATTCCATGGAATGATCCTCCTTAAAATTTAAACTACTATGTTATATATTTATGATTTTGTTCATTATAAATGATAATCTTTATCATTTAATTAGTTTAAATTGTGAGTACTCTCTTGTCAACAGTCTCGTTACTAATTAGTTTCTAAGTTTTATTAACCGTTTATTGGAACTATTCAACATCATCGAGCGTCTTAATAGCGATAAAATTGTATGGAGGAGACTATGAAGCTATGAAGAAAATGTATTACTTACCGAAAACTAAAACGCTGTTGCTAGCACTTGCTATTACAGCTGTACTCGGGACATCTCCGGGACAAGTGAATGCAGAGGTTACCGCTCCTATCTCTGCCGCTACTACAATAAATACTCTACCTACGGTTGAGATTATGCCCGCTCTATGGGAATTTGACACAAAGCATACGAATAACAATTTTTTTATCAAAAACGGCACCAATTATCTGTCGTATAAACAAGCTTCAGTTATGTTTCAAGACTTAGTATGGTCCTATAATCAGAAGTCCGGTATATTGAATGTAAGTGGTCCGAACCGCACTTTAAGCTGGAAAATCAACAGCAAGACTGCTATTCTAAATGGCCATCGCCGCCAGATGTCTTCCCCTTTACTTCAAAGAAATGGTGATATCCATTTGCCACTAAGAGACCTATTGAACTGGGCCGGTGGGACTTTGAAATCAAGTAAGAACAACAAGATCACAGTATCTTATACGATACTTAATGCAGTATCTGGTGATGCGAAAGGCGGCTGGTACTGGGTGCGGAAAGATAATGGGATTGTGTATACGGCTATCGGTTCTGAGATGCCACATAACATTGGGCAGTCAGCCGTAAGGGCTAATGATCTTGCTTACTTGTCTGTGACCCAAGCGGATGTTCACTCAGTAGTCTTACAAGTGAATTATATCCACGGTGAGCCTCACTTTGGTGATGATATTTATAAACTGTATATATATAATGGGAAGATGCTCCCATAACTTTATACAAGGAACTTCTATCTAATGAGGATCAAAATTATTTTGAACAATGGGAACAAACGGTTTTTATGCCGTCTAGCGACGGACTCCAATATGTGAAACGCGACGGCAATCTATTTACGTTCAAACATACCAATCCGACAACTCTTGTATCTGAGGAATTAACATATCGTTTAAATCATTAATATAAGTTCTTTTACTAGAATATAAGCGGAATATTGAACGCTTATACTAGCTGTTCATAAATTCTGTATTCCTCGAAACACGATTCGTCTAACCAAACAAAACCAGACTGCCGACATGGCAATCTGGTTTTGTTTGGTCTATTATACTTTCTCAACCTAGCGATGTTCTTTATACAGAGAGCCTTTACTAAACTCACGAATGGTTGCTATTTCATTTTCGGTTAGTGGTGCTACATCTCCAGCTGCTATATTGTGGCGGATCTGTTCTAGTGAACTTGCACCTGGTATGGTAACCGCGACAGCTGGGTCTGACAACACATATCTTATCGCAGTTTGAGCCATGCTTCTATCATCATGAACGAAAGATTCTAACTTCTCTCTAACTTTTTGTAATTCTTCTGAGTTGTAGTCTAGATAACCCTTAGCTACCTTCTGATCACCACGATCAGAGAGTATACCCTTGGCTACAGGACCTCTAACAATCATGCTAATATCATTCTCAGTTAGTGAGGGAAGTATCTCTTCTTCAGGACGGCGGTCTAGAATACTATATTGGCTCATCACACTTACAATGTTAGCACGAGAGATGTACTCTCTAATCACATTGGGTCTAATAGATGAAATTCCATAATATCGAATAACACCCTCTTGCTTTAATTGTTCAAAAGCTTCAATCGTTTCATCGATTGGATCTTCTAATGTCCCACCATGAAGTTGATATAGATCAATATAATCTGTTTGAAGTCGTCTTAAACTTTCTTTTACAGCCGATAAAATATGTTTCTTGGAAGGATCCCACATCCAACCATCCTGGCCAGGAGCACGACGATTCCCAACTTTCGTTGATAAAATAACTTGATCACGGCGTCCTTGAATCGCCTTACCTACGATTTCTTCATTCAGACCATCATCGTAAAGATCCGATGTATCCAGAAAGTTAACGCCCCGCTCCAAAGCTTCATGAACCAATGAGATGGCTAAAGTCTCTTCCGTCCCTAAAGACATACAACCAAGTCCAATTTCACTTACCCATAAGTCAGATGATCCTAATTTTGATGTCTTCATTGATCGTTTCCCCATTTCATTGATTTAATAGGTCATTCCTAAATTAGACAAGCATATGAAGCACTGTAAGGAGTAGTCCAATGATAAATCCACATAGAGCACCATTTACACGGATCCATTGTAAGTCATTACCCACTTTTTCCTCTAACATCTGCACAAGAGTCTGATCATCCATCTGATCCAAATTATCCTTAACCAATAGACCTAATCTATAATAATTCGTCTCCACAATATCCACAATGAGACTTAATATATTTTGCTCCCATTTCTGCACCAATTGTTCTTGTTTACCTAAGGTTGTCGTAACCCAGCGGAATCCTTTTAAAATAAGATGACCGCCATTATCGTATTCATTATCTAATGTACGAAGGAATTGAACACGTAGCTCTTCCAATTGATTCATAATGAACACTTGTGTACTTGAGCTTGTGAGTTTCGTATCTAACCATGATTTCAGTTGGATCGTTACGTTAGGATTCAGAGCAGCTGTCGTTAGTTGCATTCGTATTTCTTGAAGGATACGCCCCCTATATTCACTATCCGGCTTCTCAAGATCATCCATAGAAGAAATCAATAAATTAGTAAGTAATGAACCTAGCTTCTCTTCACTCATAAATCCTAGAAAAGCCTGAACAGCGAACCCCTTCATTCCACCAAGCTGAATCTCTTGCAGTTTACTATGAACCAAATTGCCAAGTAACACTTCAGTCTCGGGTTTAGATGCCCACCGTTTACCATATCCCAAGGCGTAATCAAATACCTTCTCGTCCGTTCGACTTTCTACAATAGAGACAGCTGTCTGAGCTATCATAGGCTCTAGTTCTTTGTTTCTTACATACCCTGCAAGCATGCTCTGGAGTGAAGTGGCAACTTTATCGAGAGGTAAAGTCACAACAACTGATTTGACGGACGTAATCATCGTTTTTCTGATCTCACGCTTACGAATCAATTTGAACACACCTGTAGCAAGCGCCTTAAATATTTTAGTTTGACTCAATTTGCGCTTTATACTCTCTTTATTTAAGAGTTCCGTTTCCATAGCAGATATCAATGAATTCACAATTTTATCTCGGTTGCTTATGAGCAACGACGTGTGAGGAATCGGAATGCCCATCGGATGACGAAATAATGCCGTGACCGCAAACCAATCGGCGAATCCACCAACAAGCCCGGCTTCAAATCCACCCTGAAGCAGTCGCACCGCGATATTTTGTGGCATGAATAAAGTAATTATGAAGCCAATTCCCATCACGATCAAGGAAGAGCTCGCTATGTATTTTGTTCTCATGATTGTACATTCCCCCAATATATTTTGTCTGTCACTAAGTAGAAATAACTATCTAAACATCGAAAAACAGGAAGTCAGATGACTCCTGCTCTTCTCTAGGATAAAACGGATTCAACCATAAAAGTAAAGTTAACTCTATTTATTATCAATATAGTTAACGAGTTTTAATAAGAAGCTGTACCGCTGATTGAATGCGTTCACGCGATTCTGCCCCTTGTTCTATATCTTCTAATATACAATGTTCAAGGTTCATAGCCACGATATAAGCAAGTGCTGTATCCGACGCATTACGAACTGCAGATAACTGTGCAACTACTTCCTTACAGTCTTTCCCTTCATCCATCATTTTTAACACACCACGAATCTGCCCTTCTAATCTTTTTAAGCGACGGGTAACGTTCTCATCATAAATCATTGGTTTATCCTCCAGTCAATCCTACATACACATATGATGTTCAGTGTCATAGCAACACCTAATTGGCTTAATACAGATGTATATATGCTGGAATCCTTTCTTCTTTAGGATCCGAGCTGCCCTTTTACTCTTCCTATCTTTCTTACCCATAATAATAACCGCTTGTTCAGGAGCTAAATCCACATTCGCTACATAGGGCAGTCTACCGAGGGAGATATTAACACTTCCTGGTACGTGACCCGCTTCGAAATCTAGTGCATCTCTTATATCAAGCAACTTATATGTTGAGTTACTATCCGTTAATGTGTTACATGAGATTTCATGCAAATCTTCTGTATGCCATATGCTTCGAATAACTACCACGACTACCATGAAAATAACGACACTGACCCACCACATATTTCTATCTCCTATCACAATGAATTAACAACATCGAGGATACCCCCATAGGTATTATAGAATTGGGATATTCAACTGTCAAACACGTATAAAACAGCCTCGCCATCCTCTTTAGCGGTGAAGAACGTTTAGCATTGAAATATAAGCCTATTTATAAGCATTAATGCTTATAAATAGGCTTATATTAAAAACAACCGTGTATATGCACGGTTGTTACGTTGCGTGAGTTATTCTTCATCGATTGGTTCTGAATCAACCTCTTCTGTATCAGCTACTTCTGAACCCGCTGGATACATGGTATCAAGAGCCGCATCTAACAAGTGGTCGAATAATGTTTCATCTTCCATCAGAAGAGTATCTACTCTAATTAATTCTTCTTCACTTCCGGGTTCTTTGGCGAAATTAATGCTATAGTCCCAGTTAGTTCCTCTCTTACTGAGAAACGTAACTTCGAATAAATCTTTATTCTCGTCAAGTCTAAATGTCGTGTGACCGATATAATGATCTTCATCATTTTTCATCATATCTACATCTTCAATATGTACATTCATGAATGGTGATCTCCTTTGAGCTTAAATATATTTATACAGTATACCATACAGATGAATAAACCAGAGAATCGAGATAAACTTTTGTTTCAAACTTTACATGTATTTTCATTATGGTAACCAATTTAGTACAATATAAAATGAAGTCACTAATTATATTTGGAGGAATACATATGACAGATTTTCAACAACAGTTGATCAAATATGCCGATTTGGCTGTGAGAATTGGAGTAAACGTACAAAAAGGTCAAACACTCGTTGTGAATGCGCCTATAACTTCAGCTGAATTCGTAAGATTGATTGTAAAACAAGCTTATGAAGCGGGAGCTAAACTTGTTAAGGTGAACTGGAGCGATGAAGTTGTTACTCGTCTACAGTATGAATTGGCTGCAGATGAAGCTTTTACAATATCACCAAAATGGTATGCAGGTGAAATTATTGAACTTGTAGAGAATGGAGCAGCTGTTCTTAGCGTTCTTGCAGAGAATCCTGACCTTCTAAAAGGAATCCCACAAGAGCGAATTGCGACTGCCCAAAAAACTAGAGGGGAAGCCTTAGCAAAATATCGCCAATACGTTCAATCTGACAAATTCAGCTGGAGTATAGTTGCTGTACCTTCCGTAGAATGGGCTGATTCTGTATTCCCTGACGTCGCACCTGAAGAACGAATTCAGAAGTTATGGGATGCTATATTCCACACAGTTCGTGTCGACCAAGAGAATCCTGTGGAAGCATGGCACACCCACTTGGAAGTTCTGGATACTAAATCATCCATTCTTAATTCCAAGAAATATAAAAAACTTCATTACATAGCTCCTGGTACGGATCTCACCATTGAACTACCTAAAGGTCATATCTGGGCTGCAGGTGAAAGCATTAATGAGCAGGGTCATCGTTTCGTGGCCAACATGCCAACTGAAGAAGTCTTCACAGCTCCTCTAAAAACAGGTGTTAATGGTACGGTAAGTAGTACGAAGCCGTTAAGTTATGGCGGTAATATTATTGATAACTTCTCGGTCACTTTTGAGAATGGACGAATTATTAGCGTAAGTGCTGAACAAGGCCAGGAGACACTTGAACATTTAGTTGCTATGGATGAAGGATCTCATTATTTAGGCGAAGTTGCACTTGTGCCACATCAGTCCCCGATCTCTGAATCGAACATTCTTTACTACAATACCTTGTTTGATGAGAATGCATCGAACCATTTAGCTATTGGTAGCGCATATGCTTTCTGTCTTGAAGGTGGCAAAAATATGACCCAAGAACAACTGTCCGAACGTGGTTTGAATACGAGCGTAACACATGTCGATTTCATGATCGGATCTGCACTGATGGATATTAACGGAATTACAGAAGATGGTCAGGAAGAACCAGTCTTCCGCAATGGGAACTGGGCACTTTAAAAATAGAATACACACTGGAGGATTTACATCATGCTAAGTTTTGAACAAAAATTAGATAATTATGCTACTTTAGCGGTAAAGATTGGTGTCAATGTCCAACCAGGACAGACACTTGTCGTTAGCGCTATGATTGACTCAGCTGAGCTGGTACAGCTAATTGTTCGAAAAGCGTATGAAGCGGGTGCTAAGCTTGTTAAAGTAAATTACACGGATGAGGCCGTATCACGGATGCGTTACGATCTAGCATCTGACGAATGTTTCCTTGAACCTCCAACATGGTTCGCTGGGGAAATGATAGAACTTGCTGAGAATAATGCCGCATTCCTTACGGTTATTTCCTCAAATCCTGATCTCTTTAAAGGTGTAAATCCTGAGCGAATCGCTAATCATCAACGTACTTACGGTCAAGCGATGGCTAAATACCGTCAATATCAACAAGCTGATAAGGTGAGTTGGAATGGTCTAGCTGCTCCCTCTCCAGAGTGGGCTGCTAAAGTGTTCCCTGATGCGGTGCCTGAGGCCCAAGTGAATATGCTATGGGATGCTATTTTCGCTGCCGTTCGTGCGGATCAACCTGACCCGATTCAGGCGTGGCATGATCATATTCAGACGCTACAACTCAAGTCAGATGAACTCAACAATCATAAATTACAGAGTCTTCACTTTACTGCCCCAGGTACAGATCTTACGGTTGAATTGCCTGTTGGACATATTTGGGCACAGGCTGGTAGCGTGAATGAACAAGGAACTTCATTCGTAGCTAATATCCCTACGGAAGAAGTATTCACAGCTCCACTAAAGAATGGTGTAAACGGTAAAGTAAGTAGCACGAAACCACTAAGTTATGGTGGAAATATTATTGATCGTTTCTCTCTTACCTTCGAGAACGGTCGCATCATCGATTTCAGTGCTGAAGAAGGTTATGAGACTCTTGAGCGCTTAGTGAACATGGATGAAGGTTCACATTATTTAGGAGAAGTCGCTTTGGTTCCCTTCCACTCTCCTATTTCACAAAGTAATATTCTATATTACACAACCTTGTTCGACGAGAATGCGTCATGTCACCTTGCAATAGGAAGTTCTTACGCATTTAACATCGAAGGTGGAAAAACGATGAGTTCGGAAGATCTCGCTGCCAAAGGGATGAATCAGAGTATTACTCACGTTGACTTTATGATGGGTTCACCAGAGATGAACATCACGGGTCTAACTCATGATGGAGCTAAAGTACAAATCTTCACCAATGGAGACTGGGCAAACTAATAAACGGTTCAATCTAAATAGATAAGCTCTTTGAGAGGAGTTAACAGGATGTTGAACATTGACTTAACGGGAAAGACAGCCCTAATCACTGGGGCTACGGGACAACTTGGAAGAGTGATGGCTCGTACGTTAGCGGAATGTGGAGCAAATATCATTGTCCATTATCATGGTAATGAGGCAAAAGCAAATGAGTTACAACAAGAAATAGAGTCTATCGGAAGACGTTCTATGACTGTTCGAGCAGATATCACCCAATTCGATGATGTGTTGAATATGAAGAGTCGTGTATTAGAGCAATTTAAGACTGTTGATATTGTAGTCGCTAATGCTGTTGTTCAATATGAGTGGAAGTCTATCCTCGAACAACCTCTTGAAGATTATGCTAGCCAGATCGATACTTGTGTCATGCAAAGTGTGTATTTGGCTAAAGCATTCGTGCCTTCTATGATCGATCGCAAAGCTGGACGGTTCATAGGAATTAATACGGAATGTTCTATGCAAAATGCTCCGGGTCAATCAGCTTACGTAGCTGGTAAAAGAGGTATGGACGGCGTATACCGTGTTCTTGCCAAAGAAATAGGCGAACATCAGATTACCGTCAATCAGATTGCGCCTGGATGGACGATTAGTGAGAATGACAGACTCAATAACACGGAGGTTAGCGAGGGTTATAACCAATCTGTTCCGTTGAAACGCCGTGGAACTGATCAGGAAATTGCTAATGTCGTAGCTTTTGTGGCATCAGATCTAGCCAGCTTCATCACAGGTGCATACATTCCTGTGAATGGTGGAAATGTGATGCCTGCGATTTAATTGAAATTCGTCCAGCAGATGGACACGAGCTTCTTCTGAGATCATAAATGAAGACATCATTTCGTGTCGCTTACAGCATCTACGTTAAAAAGGCTGAGTTCTCCCACATCGGGTGACTCAGCCTTTTCATGTGACACAGTCCTATTTTATTCTCGAAGCGTTAGTAACCGATCCACCGTAATCGAACCTCGCCACTCAGCTTCATTCCCTGGACTGATGGCTGCCCATCTGATCGGCCACCCTCCATCCTCTTGTTGCTCATTAGTTAATGCGATTAAATGCTGTGTGACGATGGCTGGCGAGATCCATTTACGACAATAGCTGTTCGATAACGGTGCATAGTCCAATACCTTATGTACATATCCCTCCGCATGAGGATCTAGTTCGATGGTTCCTTCTTGTTGCAGTTGTTCATCTAGCCAGCGTATCAAGGGAGCAGCTTGATCTCGATCAGGCGTATTCACCAAAAATGTAATACATTGAATTAGATCATGATAGTCTTTCGTATTAATCTGTGTCATTGAATCCCATACGAATTGAAGGGATTGTTCGAACCATGGTTCCTTGTAGAAGGAAGTTAGAACCGTTTGTTTATACAATAAGCCTAGTATACTTCCAGTTGGATTCATCGAAGCGATGTGGTCCTCCTTTGTTGTCCACCATGGGGCATGAGGGTCTGTGTTCAGACTACGGAGCGCTCTGGGTAATCCACCGGTATCAGGAATTGTTATTTTAGAAAGATAGGATACGATCCCCTCTATTATGTCCTTATCGAAGACGCCGATTTCATTCATGATCAGGAGAGCCATTTCGGTAGGTATTGGCTGACTACCAGCTGTGCGAATATCTGGTTCCAAAGCATTTCCGAATCCACCATCGACGTTCTGATACATCTTTAATACGTTCAACACAGCAGCAGCTGATCCCGCTTCGAAATGAAATTCATATCTTTTACGATCTAACAACCTAGCATTTGAATATATAAACGTTCTAGCAAGCTCCAATTGATCTGTTGTCAACAATGAACTCAACCCCATTCCTTTTTTAAGATAAATGAAATTGCTTATGAAGATAAGTAAATGCCTCTGGGCTACATACACCTTCTAGTTTAGCTTTCAATTCAGCAGCAGCTTCTTCACGACTAATGGATAGCTCCTTAACCCCTTCATAGGTCATCCAATGTTCTACCGTTTCATAAGAGGTACTATTCCATCCATTGGCTTCTCCCAGCTCATTTACCCTTTGTTTAACCCCCGAGATGACAATATCCAGATTACCTTGTAATTCCATTAGGGCTTGATCAAACGTCGATTTCATTTCTTTCGCTTTCATGCCAGCTTGAGCTCGTAATTCCCGTGTATCAATACCTTCGTTATTCTGAATGCATTGGTATACATCTAATGCCGATTTAGATATTAAACCATCCCTGTAACGAGTTTCTAGCGTGTCTGGATGACCAAGAACCTTAAGTACATATGGAAACCAGTCCCGTGATACCAGAATCGCTTTCTTTTTCAGCATTTTACCGTAGGCGGCTATACCATCTCCCGGAAATCTTACTCTCCACGACCAAGGATCTTGGTCTGTTCCTGAATGCCATTGACTCAGTTCAGTTACACTTGTAAGAGAGGGATGTCCTGGGATCAGCGGTGCAAGCGGGAGAATGCCCACACGCTTTATAAGCTGTGTTGCTTCTTCATACGTATGAATTATTTCATAATCTGTGTTTGGTTCTACCTTCATCTACAATCCCATCTCCTTTAATCTAGGTTAACTCCTATAACGATCGTGTACCTCTTTCGACTTGGCATAGATTTCGTGTCTGAGCGAGGTAGGTTCAATGACTTCTGCATCCATCCCTATGGAATAAAATAATTGAATGACCCAAGGAAACTCTGACGCTGGAAGATCGAATTCAGCAAGCCACTCATCTTCCCCAATAGATGTAATACATTCACCGATATGCTCGTCCTTCTCAACTTGAAGCATTCCTTTGTAAGTCAATTTGACACGTATATGTATATCTGCTAGTTGTTTCTGAACCTCTTGCTGGGTTTGTGAACATGATGGATTGATATCCGATAATTCTAATACCTCTGGAGGCTCCTCCTCCGTTACCTCTTCCATACGATCCACTCTAAAGGTACGGGTCACTCCATGGGTGTGAGAGTACGCTTCACAATACCAGAATCCATGTGCTGCATAAATCTTATGAGGTTGAAGGAGTAATCTTCTGTGATGATTCATGGACTTATAGCGCGTAGAGATCCACTTAGACTCTGCCGTTAATTGAATTAATGATGATAAGTATGGTGTTGAGTATTTTCTAGAGGGAACGTTCATTTCCAAGGTTTGAAGTAAGGGTTGAAGCTGGTCGACCATACTCTTCGGAAGAAGATTATTAATTTTATCTCTTACCGTCCATCGTTCACTGTTAAAAGGTGTATCTGGATATTGAATTAGACCTTCTAACGCGAATAAGACAGTTAGTGCCTCTTGCGAAGTAAGTTGAAGCGGTGAGAGCTGGTATCCCTCCATAAGACGAATTCCACCCTGAGGGCCACTTATTGCATATAGAGGAACACCCATCTCAGACAGAGATTGAATATCTCGCAAAATCGTTCGTCGTGATACCTCCATTTTATCTGCCAAAGATGAAGCCGTCTCTCCACGTTGCTGTAACGCCATAATGATGGCCATTAATCGGTCCATTCGTTTCATTCTTGCCCATCCCTTCAACAAGCTATGCCATGATTATAGCAAAGGATTAGTGACATCTTGTATGTCACCATTATTTAACCAACCAAACGATTCATCTAAGGAATCTTACAAGGTCATACAAGACAAACCAAAGCCATACAATAGAACAACAACCGTAAATTTAAGCTGTTTAAGGGGATTCATACGTATACCCCTAAAAGGAGGATTAGGATGTCACAGTTCTTCAATAAAATGAAACAAGGTGTCTCTGATGCAGGCAAAAAAGCACACAATACCGTTGAAGCAGCTACACTAAAAATTCAAATGACATCGAAGGAAAAAGAAATAGATAAGAATTTTATAGCGATTGGTCGAATAATTCATCAATCCGTAGCTCGCAAAGAAACGATCATCCCAGTCTTGGATATTCAGAAATATCAACAAATCATCGTGAAATTGGAACACGAAATAGCGCATATGCAACGGAAGATGCAGCAGATTCAGAGTCAAAAAGAGTGTGGTTGTGGCAAAATGTTACCTTCTGATGCTACCTATTGCCCTTTTTGCGGACAACAATTTAATATTGTAAAAGTTAGAACAGTCCCTTTGAGTGGGCAGACCCCTTCTAACGCTAACCAATCTCATTGCACACAGTGTGGTTCATCCGTTACCACGTTGGATCATTTCTGTAAAAGTTGTGGACATCAATTATTATCATGATTGGTGGATCATATCGTAACGATGTATACAATTAGACACGGGTGCCGTCTTAGTATTAAGACGGCACCCGTTTTAGTTGAATATATATTATATTAAGCCTCAATGTAATACAAACGGCTTGTTTCTTCCCAACTCTCACCAGGAGCAAGTCCAATTAGGCCGATCTCTTCAGCATCTCTTCCCTGAATGTTTGGAGCATTCACTAGGTTCATCTGAGGTTCAGGGCAGAAGTATTGTCCGCATGCACCATTATTCCAGATCATCCAGTGCTTATAGGATGTACCTACATCATAAATGAGCTTATCCCCTGTTCTTGTATCTGTAAGTTCCATCATATTGCGACCATTCTGAGGAGTGGCTGTATAGTGATTATCCATACCAGCAAAGTAAGGACTAACACCTTCACCCTTCATTAATTCCTCATCGTGGCTTAAAGGTTGAATATGACCTGTTGGTAAGTTACGATCATTCAATTCTTGACGTTCCCCGATCGTAATCTTCACTCGATAATCTGATGCACTACTCTCGGGTACAAAAGGAGCGTTAATTGCAGTATGGAAAGCAAGTAAATTCGGCATCCGTTCCTTACCTTCATTCTTCACCGTCACCTGTTGCTGAAGTCCAGCATCACTAAGCGTATAACGAAGGGTAATGGTGAATTCAAAAGGGAAATATTTTTTATATAAATGGCCTTCACTAACTTTCTGTGTTAGGACCACTTTACTCTCATAATCATCTGAAGAGAAATGCACAACATTCCAAGGTAAAGTATGCATATAGCCATGTAAATGATTGCCCATAGCTTCCTCATTGATCGGTAATATGTATTCCTTCCCTTCCCATAAGAACTTGCCATCCTCAAAGCGATTCGGTGGGAATAACACTGGAATTCCATAAATGCCTGGACTTGCTTTGAAATCTTCCATTTCATTCTCTTTAGGCTCACGTAAAAAATGATACCCTTTCTCTGTGTCACGGAACAAAATTAGATTTCCACCTATCTCAGGTAACACAGCAGCTTCAAAACGACCGTGTTTAAGCCATATCGCTTTTTCTCCCTGGAAGTCGGTTTCGTATGCGGAATATTGAGTAGTCATGATTTCCTCCTAAGATATTGGTTGTAGTAATAAGGTATATCATACCATGTAATAAAGCGTTAACAAAAGAGTATCTATCACATCAGATCATGAAATAAAATAGGCATTTTTCCTGTGAATCATGTAAAATGGATATCATGATGATGTAAATATTACCACTTTTACCTTAGTTAAGGTCTTTGTATAGGGAGGGAAGTATCATGTCGAACAATTTAAGCCTTTTGGTAGCTGCAGAATTCAATCAAATTAGTGAGCTACTTCAAGAAAAAATATACTATGAATACTACGACTATGTGTATGGTATGATCTATTGTATTGTGAAGGACCATGCAACTACAGAAGATATTATACAGGATGCCTTTGTGAAAATTATTACGAAGAAGCCACCTTTTGAGAATGAAATTAAACTCAGAGCTTGGTTAAAGGTAGTTACCCGAAATACTTCTATAAGTTATTTAAGAAAAAATAAAAAACATCGTAACCAAGTTGACATTGACAGCGTTTATACATATATAGATGAGGTATTACAATCTCCAGTCTCAGTTGAAAATTCTGTGGAAAGTAAGATGATGGAGGATTCCATACTTTCCTATATCAATGCATTAAAACCTGAGTTCCGTGTATTAATTGAATACCGCTGGAAACAAGGGTTATCGTATAAAGAAATGTCTGACCTTCTTGATCTTCGGGAAGATGTTATCAAACAAAGACTCTTCCGAGCACGGGAGAACATTAAGAAAATGTTGCATAAGGAATGGGGTGTAAAAGATGAACAACGAAAAATTTGATCAGTGGTTTGATGATGCTTTTGACAACTCGGTTACTTCATCTTCCCTTTCTTCTGATGAATCGAAGCAACAATCATGGAAAAAGGTTCAAGGCCAAATTAACAAACACAATACCTTCAAGAAGAGAATGCGCCATTTCCAACTTGCTGCTGTCGTGGCAGCGTCGGTTGCGGCTGGTGCAATTATATTCAATCCCCCTACGTTAACTCAAGCCGTGTCTCCAATGTACTCTTCCATCAAAGAGTGGGGAGATGGCGTAGTAGAAATTATATTTAGTTCCAATGTTCAAGGATCCAAAGAGAATGCAAAGACTTCTGCACCACCAAATGTTTATCCAGAAGACGAGGATAATCCTTCTGCTGTATTGGATAGAGTAGTTGAGTTTCAATCAAAACTATTAACAATAGAGGAAGTACAGAATGAAATCTCTTTCTCTTATCCAAACATACAACATATTCCCGATCGCTTGAAGTTAGTAAGTTCTGAACTCCCACCGAACACCAGCGTTGAGAAATCGGATCAGGTTACGATGACCTATAGAACGGATAACGAAGAAAGCATGAGAATTATCTTACAGTCGACCCATAATCTGATACGAACGACTTCTCATGGTTCACCGGATACAGAAATCCTAACATTAGATAATGATATAGAGGCCTACTTTACTCCAGGTCGATTTAATGATATACAATTCCTATATAATGGACTGCAGATTCGGATGTATGGTAATGTAACCAAGGAAGAGCTCTTACAAATGGTAGATAGCCTGCCTAAATAGGTCATTATGTAAAATAAATAAAGGGTAGAACCAGTTATACTGGTTCTACCCTTTTGTTTATTCATTCTTATTTTGTAACCAATAAGGAACCTGTGTATGCAACCTGTTCTTCTTTTACAGTTCCTTTTTTGACCCAATGGTTACTTCTACCTCGATAATAGAATCCTTCTGTCGCTGTCCATGTCACACTACCGCTATAATAGTCTGTTAGAGTAGACGATAACGTTGTACTTTGAACGGTAATCCAAGTGGATCCTGTCCAGCGTTCTAGACTAACATCAGCACCTATAGAGTTTACAGTCTCATAAGCCATAGTCATCGCTTGAAGTTTCACCTTCAAGCTACCTACATCCGAAATAGAAAAACTAGCATCATATAGGTATTTGAAATTAGGATTAATTGTTTTGATCTGCATATCTGATTTAGGAGGTGCTGTTGTGAGTGCGCCTGCCTCTTTCACTTCTTTATTAACTACCGCTTTACTCTGAGATTCCAATTGTGGAGGTGGTGTTGTTAGAGCACCTGTCCCTTGCGCATCCGTACTATCAGCGCTCACCTGAATTGAAAACATCATGCTTGCTAACGCGACTAACACAGTTAAAGTTAAGACTTTCTTCGGCTTCATCTTTTTCATACATTAAGTATCCTCTCTGGGTTATCCTGGAATATAATATAAACGCTTCCTATCAGAGAGAAGTTACACATTACCGCGAAATTTTTGTACTTTTTTTATTAAATACAACTAATCGCCATAATTCTTAAATTATTAGTCCGAGAATACCGGTAGAATAGACTTTTTATGCGCCTTCTTCTTCTTGCATCGGTTGTTTTCTAAGCAATTGAATCCGGGAGATACGTTTGTTATCCGTTTCATCCACGATATATATATAATTATCGAATTCCACGGATTGACCTTTCTGAGGAGGTATAGCTTCAAGTCTTGAGTAGAGCCAGCCACCGATCGTATCATAATCGGCCGTATCCATCTCCAGTCCGAAACGTTCATTGATCTCATCAATTAGCATTAAGCCATCAATAGAGAATTCATCTTCTCTTATCATCTCAATCCCTGGTCGCTCTTCATCAAATTCGTCTTGAATTTCGCCTACGATTTCTTCCATGATATCTTCCATTGTGACAAGGCCTGAAGTCCCACCGTACTCATCAATTAATATGGCAATTTGCGACTTACTCCGTTGCATTAATTTCAGCAATGCACTGATCTGGATAGACTCTGGTACAGTAATAATAGGTCGAACAATATTCGGGTATTCTATATCGTTAGCTCTAATTAAATCTTTGATATGAATAAAACCGATGATGTTATCTTTATCTCCATCGCATAGTGGATAACGAGTTCTCATTCCGTCATATGCAATTTCTAAATTTTCTTCTCTTGGAACATGTTTGTACAGGCAGATCATTTCCGTTCTAGGAATCATGATCTCACGCGCGGTCGTCTCCGCAAATCCGAAGATGTTATCTACAAGTGCGAGTTCAGTGTTGTTAATTAATCCACTTTTATTACTTTCTTTCAACAAGATCCGTATTTCTTGCTCCGTGTGAGCAGAATCTTGTTCGGATTCAGGCGCAATGTGTAAAATTCTCAATATTAGATTTGCTAATCCGTTGATCAGCCATATAAACGGTGACATGATTTTATAGAATAGGGTTATAGGCGCCGCGGATAATAAGGTCACTGAATCTGACTTCCGAAGTGCTACTGTCTTGGGTGCTAATTCACCTAATACGATATGAAGGACGGTAACAATAATAAATGCGATAGCTACAGAAATACCACTTACTACAGGATCACTGTACCCCAGTAAGTTAAATAGTGGATATAATAATCGTGCAATAGCTGGCGCACCAATCCATCCAAGACCTAATGATGCTACTGTAATTCCAAGTTGACAGGCTGATAAGTATACATCTACGTTATTCGTAATGTTTCTTGCTAATATCGCACCTTTACGTCCATCTGCTACCATTGTATCTATTCGGCTAATTTTTGCTTTCACCATGGCATATTCAGCAGATACAAAAAAACCATTTAATATAATTAAAACAAAAACCCAAATTAAATTTATCTCACTCGGTAATGGGTTCAATCGTTATCCTATTCGTCGTAATCCTTCACTGACGAATAGGTACACCTCCTTCGTTTTTCTAAAATGTGTTGCTGATTCATTAACCTGTTCTCTCCACATAGCATCAATTTCCCAAGCGACTCTCCTCCGTTCATTCGAAAGTTAAACCTATAATTAATTATATAGTTATACATTACACAGTCAAACAACAAGGTATGACTGAATTTTACAGAAACCATGAGTTTTGATGTAAAAACAGCGATTTACCACGCTAAAAGGGGTGCCTTCGTCAATTGCGACGATAAGGCACCCCTTTTTGATGTTTAAGACCGATTTTAACGTCTTCCTTGGCCCGGATTCCCAATAACTCCAGGATATTGATAGTTAATTGGTTCATCAAATGTAATGTAATCTAAGTAGATCGTTAACAAGATCACTCTACGACCTGTTGCAGGCTCACTAATAATGATATGATCACGTCCCGCAGCTTCAACAATCCCTTTAAATATCTTCGCATTCCATTCTTTATTATTCTCGTAGGTCATATAGAATGTTCCGCATTTTCCCAAATTCATTCTCAAAATATTCTCTACATACGATTGCTCATACACAGGAGCATTGGTTGACACCACATTTCCCGTTGGCGTCATAGGGTTGCCACTGGCTACTTGCGGAGGCATCATATATGATCCTCCCATCATTCCTTGGTTCAACTGAGCGTTCGCCTGTGGACTCATCTGAGCATTCATTTGAGAATTCATCTGAGGACTCATCTGTGAATTCATTTGTGGGCTTACTTGTGATCCATAAGATCCACGTTCATTACCAATTTGATAATTTACCGGTTGAAAGGGTTGCATTAACATAATTAAAATTCCTCCTTATATTGAAAAACATTAAATATTACATGGATGATGTTATTAGCTTACGCTCATTCTAGTAGACTGTCGGACAGTCTTCTGCGGTTGGTGTGAAGAAGCAATGTGCTTTAAATCTTCCTGTATTTTGTTGGTTGTACCATGTGGCAGGACAATCTCCTGTTGGTCTGAAGAACCAAAGCGCGTTACTTGCAGGCCAAGTACGTTCGCCTCTTATAGCTCTTTCAGCAAGTCTGATATCTTTTTCTCGTGCTCGTTGATAAAAATAACCCTTCTGAGGAGCTTCAAATCCTCCTGGACTTTGGTAAACCATATCGTTAATGTTACGAACATTATTGAAATCCAAACAATCCCCTAATATTCGGTTCACACCAACATTGCCTACCATAAGCATGCCTAGTTCTCCATCTTCTTCCGCTTCCGCCCTCATGAGTCGTGCTAACACCTTAATATCTTCCGAATTTGCCTTAACTACTGGCATCCAATACACCTCCTTGCTCGTGAACTTTCTAACTTCACAGTATCTTATGTACATTCGCCTAGATGGTGACAACTAAAAAATAAACAATTATTTTACACCCTCATGACATTCTCCTAATATCCAAGCTTTATGCTCATTGTAGAAATAAGACTATTAGAGAGAGAGGTACTGCCGTTTATGGAAAAAGAAGTCGTCATCCAACCTACACTGAAGCATAATGTTTTCCTATCTACATTCAATACCCGCTCCTTACGTACAAATCGCTTCCTTGAACGCATACTTGCGTTTTTATTCCTTGCACCATCATTATTATTGTTTAGTACTTTTCTCTTTTACCCTCTTATCAAATCCGTATATTTAAGTATGTATTTAACTGATCCACGAGGTCGTATTGCTCAATATGTAGGTCTTCGTAATTTTACAGACTTGCTGACATCGGATCTTTTTTACAAAAGCATGACCGTTACAATAAGCTTCATCCTTTTAACTGTACCCACAGGAATCATTATTGCCCTGGTCCTTGCATGGCTAGCACAGACGCGATTACGGGGAATGTATGTTTTCCGTTTTATTTTCTCACTGCCTATGGCAATCTCCGTAGGAACAGGATCCATCATCTGGATGATTCTTTATCACCCTACGCTAGGAACGCTGAACTACTTCCTTAGCCTACTACATATCGCACCCATTAACTGGCTTACCGATCCTAGCTGGGCGCTCTTATCGATTGCAATCATGACCGTATGGATGAACTTGGGCTTTCAATTCATTGTATTACTAAGTGGTATGCAAGGCGTCTCAGATGATATCTATGATAGTGCACAGATCGATGGAGCGGGTCCACTTAAAACCTTCTTTAGCTTAACGCTTCCTCTAATCACACCTTCCATATTCTTCGTAACGGTTGTGTCTATGATTGGCGCTTTTCAATCGTTCGGGCAGATCAATATTCTAACCAAGGGAGGACCCGTGAACAGTACCAATGTCATGGTGTTCAATATCTATCAAGATGCATTTGTGAATTACCGATTTGGGATAGGTAGCGCACAAGCCCTGATTCTATTCTGTATTGTACTCATCCTCACATTGATTCAGTTCAAGTTCTTAGAGAAGAAGGTGCATTATCAATGATCATGAATCGAACGAATCGAATTCTACTTTATATTGCACTGCTCATGGCATCCTGTCTCATTTTATTTCCGATGCTATATACACTGTCCTCTTCACTTATGACCAATAGTGAATCCGCAACCTATCCACCTAGATTGTTACCAAGTCATCTTAATTGGGAGAATTATATCCAGGTCGTGCAGACGATTCCCGTTTTACGATTCATTGAGAACAGCTTCATTGTGTCCACACTTATTATGCTTGGACAGATCATTACTGCAAGTACGGCTGCCTATGCTTTTGCATTCCTTCGCTTTCCTGGTAAGACTTGTCTATTTGCCTTGTTCCTTGCTACGATGATGATCCCATGGGAGGTCATTATGATTCCCAATTATCTGACTATTAAAAGTTGGAACCTACTTGATAGTTATACAGGGTTAATTCTTCCCTTTGTTGCTTCTGCTTTCGGTACGTTTTTATTAAGACAATCCTTCTTACAGTTGCCTCGGGAATTGTTCGAAGCTGCACGTATAGATGGTTGTGGACATATTCGAATCTTTCTTTCACTGGTACTACCTCTCTCTACACCAGCAATCGCTACACTTGGCGTATATTCATTTTTGAATCATTGGAATATGTACTTATGGCCACTGCTTATTACGAACAAAGAAGAAATGCGGACGGTTCAGATCGGGATCAGCATGCTCCAGTTTGAAGAAATGACGTCGTGGAATCTGGTCTTAGCAGGTGTAGTTACTGTTCTCATCCCTTCTCTATTGCTACTGGTTGTTGGTCTAAAGCCCCTTGTACGAGGCATTACGGCTGGAGCACTTAAGGGCTAGATTCTGTAAATAACTTCAATGAGATTCTTCTTCACGCGATCCGGTATTAGATTATTCCATTTGAGGGATAGTTCTAATTTCAGATAAAAATATGATCCAATAAGGGAGAGAACAAAGAACTCATGAAATCAAAAGCAATGCGTAGACGACCCATGGCACTACTTATCATCGTATGGATGATGTTGCTGACTTCTGCATGCGGATCGACAGTAAGTAATAATGCATCAAAGGAAACCGCATTAGCTACTTCAAGTAGTGAAACTCCGACTGAAACGGTAAAGAAAACAGCACCTGTTAAAGTTGTATGGTGGCATTCCATGAGTGGAGAATTAGGACAGACATTGGATCAACTGGTCTCAGATTTCAACAACGCACAACAAGATGTTCAAGTCGAAGCGGTGTACCAAGGAACCTACGATGAGAGCTTAAATAAGTTAAAAGCAGCTATGGATTCAGATAGTAGTCCAACGTTAATGCAGGTATATGAGATTGGTAGTCGGTTCATGATCGATACCAAAGCAGTAACTCCAATGCAAACATTCATCGATAAAGAAAACTATGACACGACTTCATTAGAACCTAATATTTTGAACTATTACACGTTTGATAATCAATTGTATTCGATGCCATTTAACACTTCTAACCCTATTCTTTATTACAATAGGGATGCTTTCAAAGCTGCCGGATTGGATCCTAAGAAACCTCCAACCACATATGCAGAATTCGAAAAAACGGCAAAATTATTAACTAGTGACGGACAAACAGGAGCCTCCTTTGCCATCTATGGTTGGTTTCTGGAACAATTGCTTGCGAATCAAGGAAAAGAGCTCATCGATAATGGTAATGGCCGTACATCACCAGCGACTTCATCCTTATTAAATAGTGAAGCAAGTATCTCAACGCTAACGTGGTGGAAACAAATGTTGGATGACAAGTCGATCATAAATCTTGGCCGTAAGACAGACGATACCAAGAAAGCATTCGCTGCAGGACAAATTGCCATGACGCTTGATTCTACAGCTTCTCTTCGTGGGATCGTTAGTTCAACAGAAGGGAAATTCGAAGTGGGTACAGCCTTCTTACCTACACCTGAAGGAGCGAAGGATGGTGGTGTTGTCGTAGGTGGTGCAAGCTTATGGATTATGAATAATCGTTCGGACGAAGAACAACAAGGCGCATGGGAATTCATTAAATTCCTAGCACAACCAGCAACGCAAGCATTCTGGCATATCAACACAGGATACTTCCCGATCACTCAGAAGGCCTATGACGAGCAGACAGTTAAAGATAATTTATCTAAATATCCTCAGTTCCAAACAGCTGTCGACCAGCTTCATCAGACGAAGGCAAATCTAGCTACACAAGGGGCAGTTATGGGTGTATTCCCTGAAGCGCGTCAGTTAACGGAGACTGCCATTGAGGAAGTATTAAATAATAATAAGTCACCTCAACAAGCACTAGACGATGCAGCTAAGTCCATTACTAGCAAGATACAGGAGTATAATCAAACAGTCAGTCAATAGGTTTAGTAATGAAGAAGACAGCACTCATTCACCTCTATTAGCGAGGAACGGAGTGCTGTCTTCTTCAGTTCATTCTTCATACATCATTTTTCGTGTCATGCCACCATCTAATACAACATTGGTACCTGTTATGAAGGAGTTATCTGGATCCGTTAAGTAAAGACAGGTGCGAGCAACATCTTCAGGGGTTCCCACACGTCCAGCAGGATGTTGTTCGTGATCTAAGGCGCTGAGTGCTTTGTAATCCTGTGTCTCGATCCAGCCAGGGCTGATACTATTCACTCGAATCCCTTCTTTTCCAAGAGAGATAGCCATCGCATGAGACAATGCAAGAATTGCCCCCTTAGATGCTGCGTATGCTTCAGAATCAGGTTCAGACATTATGGAGCGTGTTGAAGAAATGTTTACGATTGCACCTCTCGTCCCTTGACTCTTCATGATCTTCGCAGCTTCACGTGTCGCTAGAAAACAGCTTCGAGCATTTGTGTTTAATACATCATCCCATTCATCCACGGTTAATTCAAAAGGAGACTTGAAGCGGGAAACACCCGCATTATTGATCAAAATATCGATCGTTCCGAATTCCTCCATAGTTAATGCCATGAGCCGCTGAATATCTTCTTCTAACCTCACATCACAGGGAATGAATATGGCTGTTCCACCCTCTTGGCGAATTGTTGCTGCGGTTGTTTCACCTTTTACAGCATCTAGATCTGCTACGACGACTCGTGCGCCTCTCGTGGCATACATGTTGGCGATACCTTGTCCAATGCCTTGTGCTGCACCAGTTATTACGACTACTTTATTTTCAAAAGACATGATTAACTAGCCTCCTCTTCTAATCAATAAAAAAATTTAGATTTATTATGACATCTTTAATGCTACTACAGAAATAACTAATCTTCTAATCCAATCAGGATATATACAAAACAGAAAAAACCGCCTTATGATTAAGGCAGTTGTAGGTATTACTCTATTACTCATATCCCCTTCGTCCAGAACGTGCATCATCCTGTGTGGTGAACCTAGGATTACGATGGAATCCCATATAACGAGTTCCCTGAAACGTTAGTTGCCCCTGATCACCTTCCGCACAAAGACCATACTCATCCCCATTGACAGTGAACTCTATCCGATCTCCACTACCCACTTCAAAGGTTATATAATAACTAGTACGAGTGTAACTTGTTACCTGATCATTCTGTTGGTTATTGTGTTGCTTCACTTCAATACGCTTACTCACAATACAAGAGTCTACAGTAAGTAAAGGCTGTCTATTGTTGTTATTCCATTGTAATATGCTCTTTCCAACACTCAATAACAGAATAGCTACAATTACAATGATAAAGATCGGCATGACGGTTCCTACAAAATCGAACATCCAAAAAGAGTCTAATCCCATCCTTCTCCCCCTTTCATACTAACGCCAACTTGGGTTTAACTTCCCGTATAAATGGATACTTCAAAGTTGTGCATTATCCTAACAATCTTCGAAAGTATTGGCGTGGAGAGGGAATGCAACTTATGTAACGTATGATCTCCATAATTTACTGACATCGTTATACACTATTGGACTCTCCACTAACATGTATATGCGATGTACTTGCCAAGCATATCAATTATTGATCAATTCTTCGCAAATCTTATTAAACATATCTAGACACAAAAAAGATGAGTATCACAAAGCTCAAATGCACACTTCGTGTTACTCATCACGTTACTATCCTATTTATAAATATATTATGCATGAACCATTTGTAACAAAACTTGTGTTTCGTTCATTTCTTCTTGATCAGCCAACATTCCTTGTTCTGACCAACAAGCTTGGCATTTTTCTTCAGAATCACATAAATGAGCATCCTCACATGTATAGCAGAATTGAAGTAATTTTTTACTAGTTACGTCGGTTTCATTATTGAAATTTGTCATCTTGCCCACTCCATTCTCTTATCTATCTTGTTTACAAACTAAAGATACCATAAATATAAAGTATTTATTGTGATTAATTTCACATACTTGCATTAAATTTAAAACTTTATTATTTTCATCTTAATATGACCTCATAAATAACGCTTAGCACCCCGTAGCTGACATAAGCCAGTCCATCGCTGCCCTAAGAATAACAACCAGTAGAGCGTAATCCACTGTACGGAGAGATTCATTTAAATAGTTTACTTGATGCATCTGAAAACGTACTGGTGATATGGGATCTACGATGTAACAGGAGTTTTTCCTGCTAATATGACTGTGTAGACCCATAAGAGTTCCTCCAACTGGAGATTCTCCTGCTAACTGAAATACGTAACCACCCATCGATCGTAACTCCAATTTATGGACTAATATCTCTGTACTCTGGTAACCGGGGTTGATCACCATCATCACTCCCTCCGTGTTTCCGGTATCTACACCATTCCCGCTCCCGTTAACTATTCCACTAAGTTACCTTCACCGTTCAAAGTCACTGTTTCCGTTACAATAACTATTCACCGTTACTATGAAATTCACCGCTCCCACTAACTATTTCTGATCCTTCGGACCTTTCTATGCTCCCACTCATTCATCAGCCTCAGTTCTCCTAGTCCCCATATCTAACCAATTTCAGTATATAAGAATCAGAGTTGTTACAATATTCAATCCTCAAGAGCCAGTTGGCCTGGGTTCGATTGAGTTAAATTTGGTTAGATTGAGTTAGAGCTCGGTTAGATTTAGGTTGTATTTGATTGTATTTACCTAGGTTTGGCTGTGCTTATTTTGGTTGTCTTGTTTAGGTTCGATTGTACTTCCTTGGGTTTAACTGTGTGCTTATTTGGTTGTACTTGCTTTACATCGGTTGTACTTGGAAATAATCCTCTATTACTTAGCATCTCTTTATCTTATAGTACTTTCCAAGTTATGCCCCCGTCCAAAGTCTGTAACAACAGTGAACGCTTATTATCCGTATTCTCTAACAATATCCAGCCTGACTTAGATGAGATGAATTCGAATTTAACGACACTTGGATACATCTTGATATAATCTTGTAGTGTTCTACTAGTAGCTAACGCTTCCCAAGTCTTTCCTTGATTTAACGTGTGATAGACAACCGAATCCTGTAAATACCAACCTTCATTTTGATTCAAAAAGACAGGAGGCAACATTTGATTCAATCCTTGTGACCAATTCAGGTTAAATGATTTCAACTGCCATGTCACACCTTGATCCGACGTGAAATATCCGTTGAATTTTGTCTTATCCCCTACTGTACATGCCAGAGGTATAAACCCATTATCTCCTGATTTTTCTTTGAATTGAGGATTACCCAACTCCAATGTACTACAAGTACTCATTTTAGTGGTATCCACGAAATTGGGCACTGATAACCACGAACTCCCTCCGTCATCAGTGGTATATAACGAGGAACTCCCTAATTCTTGAAGCGTGACAAATCCACGAAGCGGATCAATAAATGTCATACCCTCTAAGTAACCATCATAAGAAATGGACTTCTCCGTATCTTTTGAAGCGTTGGGTGACCCTGTATTCTGCATTACCTTTTTCCAAGTTCCGCCACCATCATCCGTTCTAAATAGATATTTCTCCTCTTGCCCCATCGAAGCAGCCGAAGAAGTTAGAATCCATCCCCGAGCCATTGATATGAAGGAAATTCCCTTTATCGTATCTGATTTAGGTAAGGAGGATATCCTCCATTGTTTACCAGAATTTGTTGTCCGTAGAACTACGGTTTCATTCTTTCCTTCGCCATTACGAACAACCCAGCCATTATTTTCATCTAAGAAGAATACATCTGTTCCGTAGCTAGGATTCTTTGTAAACTGCACATTCGCTGCAGGAGAAATATTAATCCAGGTTTCGCCCCGATCCTCTGTAAGATAGAGCCTCAACGAGTTTCTCGTTAATCCCCACGCTAGCCCAGTAGTATCGTTTATAAGGTGAAAGTCCACTAACCGAGTCTGAATCTGATATTGTTCTTGTTCTTTGGTGACAGTTTCCACATTGGACACATCTGGGGTAACTACATTTAAAGTCTGTCCCAGCTCACTGGTATCTTCTTGTTCTTGCGCAGGTTGTGTATCTATAACAGCATTATTATTGGAGCAAGCCGTAAGTAGCAGACCCAATAGGATGACAATTTGAGCGTATTTATGTCGTTGTAATTTCATTAGTTTTGCCTCCATCCATTACCGATTCTGAAAAATCATGATTCAGCTTAACCTCTCAGAATACCCTTCGTTTTAAAACAGAAGGTTTATTGATGCTTAATCTAAGTGAATATTATATCATATTAAGTGAAATGCATAGTTGATTACTAGAAAAAAACAAGATCCAGTCAACCTTATAGTTAACACTATAAACTAATCATTCAATAAATTATAGATTATGGTTAACATAATCTTTCTATACACAAAAGCAGCTCTTAACATCGAGCTGCTTCTGGAATGATATGCTGTAATCTCAGAAAATCACTTATTCAACTTACTATGTCTATATCCGTACAAGAAATATATGATCATACCAATAATTAACCATATTAAGAATCCCTGCCATGTTTCTTTACTTAAATTGAACATTAAATAGAAACATGCCGCAGCACTCAATAGTGGGATAAAGGGTACCCATGGCACTTTAAAACCTCTAGGTAAGTCTGGATTGGAAATTCGCATAAAGATGATTCCTAATGAAACAACTGCAAATGCGAATAACGTTCCAATACTCGTTAGACTAGCCAGCTTGTCCAATGGAATTAACCCAGCAAGTATAGCAATCAGAATACCTGTTATCCATGTACTTACAACCGGAACTTGTGTCTTCGTATTAATACGGGAGATCACCTGTGGCAGCATCCCATCACGAGAAATAGCAAACAACAAACGCGATTGACCATATAGTAGTACTAAGAGTACGGTGGTCATACCTGCTATCGCACCTAATGATATGAGTCCAGCCACCAAGTTCTGATCAACAAATCGTAATGCGAAAGCAACAGGATCTGTCACGTTAAGTTGTCCAAAGGGAACAATGCCTGTAATAACTAGAGATACCACGATATAAAGAATCGTACATATAGCAAGCGAAGAAATGATCCCAATGGGTAGATCTCTTTGAGGATTCTTCACTTCTTCTGCAGCTGTTGATAAGGCATCGAACCCTATATATGCAAAAAACACAGCGGCCGCACCATTGAAGACACCCGTCATCCCATAGGGTAGAAATGGGGACCAATTCGAAGGTTTCACATAAAAAATACCAACACCAATAAATAATAAAATAACTGCAATCTTAATCACAACCATAATGGTATTGAATCGAGCCGTTTCCTGTATTCCTCTCGTCAACATAAAACAAATTAAGAGAATAATTAGAACTGCAGGAAGATCAATGTAAGTTCCCTTCGACATATTAAAGGGTCCAGAAATGGCTGTAGGCAAGTGAATACCAAAACCATCTAATAACCCCTTTAAGTAACCAGACCAACCACTAGCCACGGCTGCGCCTGCGACACCGTATTCAAGTGCAAGGTCCCATCCTAGAATCCATGCAAACACTTCACCAAATGCGGTATAGCTATATGCATATGCGCTTCCTGATACAGGTACAGACGAAGCAAACTCCGAGTAACATAAAGCCGCAAGCACACACGCTATAGCTGCAACTACAAAGGATAGAACTAATCCGGGTCCTGCATGTTCAGCAGCTGCAACTCCTGTAAGAACAAATATACCCGTTCCAATAATGGCTCCGACGCCTAGGATAGTAAGGTCCATCGCGCCCAATGACTTTCTTAATGTTGCTGACTGATCTTTAGAATTCCCTTCTTCAATGTAACTGGATGCTGATTTTTTTCGAAATAAGTCCATGTTCTCTCTCCTTATTGCTTCTTGTGCCGCTGATTATTATCTTCTTTTATTATGTACGATGTCAATTACAAAAAAACGGAAATTAGAAATATCATCGACATATCCAGCATTTCCCTCATTATTATTGTTAAAAACGCAAAAAAAAACAGCACATAGGGCTGCTCTCGATCTATATCTATGATTATGATTCAACAATGAGTTCAACTTTACAATAACGATGTTTATCTTTCTCAAGAAGGGTAAATGTCACATTCTCATGTTGCCATTGATCTCCTTCTTCTAGTTCAGAATGATGACCATATAGCCATCCACCTATAGAATCCCACTCTTCCGTATCAAACTCAGTTGGGAGTAGGTTATTAATATGCATTAACGATACTTTACCATCCGCGATAATATGATTATCAGCGACTTTTGTGATTTCCTGCTCTTCTTCACCATCAAATTCATCGCGAATCTCGCCAACGATCTGTTCTAATATATCTTCGATGGTAACCATACCCGAGGTTCCACCGTATTCATCCACTAGAATGGCAATATGAGTGCTTTCTCTTTGCATTTTCTTTAACAATGCGTCTACAGAAGCCGTCTCAGGAACTGACATCACAGGTTGCATCAAGGTTGAAACTTCAACATTAGGGTTATCATCATAAGCTAAGAAAAATTGCTTCGTATTAATAATCCCGATAATGTTATCCTTATTCTCGTGTGCTACTGGAAATCGAGTATATTGCTCTCTCTTGATAATCTCCATATTTTCCTTTTGGGTCTTATCTGTATATAAGCACACCATATCTGTACGAGGTACAAGAATATCCTTTGCCAGCATGTTATCAAAAGCAAAAATCCGATTTACATACCCGAGTTCATTCTTGTTGATCTTACCACTTTCGTAACTTTCATTTATTATAATCTGAAGCTCTTCCTCGGAATGGGCTTCTTCATGTTCTGATGCAGGCTTGATCCCGATCATTTTAACTAATTGATTAGCCGAACCATTTAAAGTCCATATGAAGGGTCTCATCACTTTGTCAAACAATATGATAGGTTGGGCAGTTAATAATGCAATGGTCTCCGTTTTCCGTATAGCAATCGTCTTAGGTGCCAATTCACCTACTACGACGTGCAAGTACGTAATAACAACGAATGCAATAACGAACGAAATGAAATCATTTAAGCCTTGAGCTAGTTGCATTTTCGCAAATAAAGGATGTAGAATACTTTCTACTGTTGGCTCACCCAACCAACCTAGTCCGAGTGACGTAATCGTAATACCCAATTGACAAGCAGATAAGTAACCATCTAAATTGTCTAGTACCCTTTTTACAGCCGATGCATTCTTTCTACCTTCACTGATCATTTGATCCACTCGACTTGAACGAAGACGTACCATAGCGAATTCCACCGCTACGAAAAAAGCTGTTAATGCAATTAATATAGCGATTAAAAATAGATTTAACCCCGGCCTGCCACTTTCCACTACTTCATCTTCTCCTTTAAAAATATTATGATTTTTATAGTTACAAGATATAATTATACATCGATCACGGTTTTTTTACAAAAATATTGTCTAATTTAAGGTTGAGTGGTTGCCAATTTCAATCCTAATCCTATATATATGGCAGAAGCCGTAACATTAGAATATTCACTAAATTTAGGTCTGGCCAATAATTTATGACTGAAAGTCCCTGCAAAATAGGCGAGTATTGAAAAAATGACACCAGATAAGACTAGGAAAATCAACCCTAAAACAATCATTTGAAGTGGGACATACCCGGTTGTATAATCAACAAATTGCGGTAGAAAAGTAAGGAAAAATATAGCGACCTTTGGATTAAGGACATTCATAGTAAGCCCTCTAAGCAATAAACTCCGCTGCCCTTTCGGCTGACTCGCATTCAACTGGATAGGACTCTTACGATATTTAATAGACTTAAAGGCTAGGTAGAACAAATAAAGAGCCCCCGCCCATTTAAATAGGCTGAATGCAGTTGCAGATGTCGTAACAATAATAGAAAGTCCCAGTGCTGCGGCTAAGGTGTGAACGATACTTCCAAGACTTAATCCCACAGCCGTGTAGACTCCCGCTTTCCTTCCATTGGTCATTCCCTGTGTAACAGCAAATATAAGATCAGGACCTGGTATGAGGATCAATAAGATGGAAGCACCGATAAATATCATAAGTGAAGATAATGTAAACATGTGTTTAAATCCTTTCTTGTGCTTATTTTAGATGAATGAATTAATGTTAGAGCGAATATGACCTCAAGAGATTGTGTTGCTTCAACTGCAGCTAATTGTGAAAGGTTCCCTCTGACGCGTGTAACCCCTCATCTTTTAGACCGCATAGCGAACATATGTTCCATCGTCTTCAAATTGCTCTTTTAATTCCGGTATCACTATGCTTCAGTCTCGTATTAGTAGCTACAAAACCAATATATTGCATCTAAATCCTCCAAACAAGACAATTTATGGGTGTAATCCTCCTTGATGATTAAAAATGAGAATTATTCGAGGTTCGAACATATGTTCTAATGAGTGCAAAACGACCATAAAAAGTGATTTATTGTGTTTGGACCTTCGATCTTGAAGCTAGGAAATATATAAATGAAGTAGATAGAAAAAGTATTGGTTAACATAATATTTATTATGTTAACCAATACTGTTCGTTCATTTTTTAGCATCACTTTTAATTCCTACATCCTCACTTTTTCATTCTTTTCCTCTTCAATATCCTGTTCACTTATAGAAAATGAAGGTAATTCCAAAGTGAGTCTGGACATCGCTTCCTCTTTCTCACGACTCGTAATATGGGTATACACCGTAGTCGTCTGAATGGAGGAATGACCTAATAACTCCTGAACGGTTCTCAGATCTGCTCCCTTTCGTAGCAACATCGTGGCAAAAGAATGGCGCAACTTATGGCTGGAATAAGGTATTCGTTGCATCGGTTGGATATCACTCTGAAACCGATCGAACGTATCCGATGCCGCTTGTTGAATCGATCGAATCGATAACCGACGACCCTTTTGTGAGATAAACATCGCTACCTCTTTATTACGCTTAGGCTCAATACGTTCGCTCACTGCCCGCTCCAATACAGGACATACCGATTCAGGAACGGGAACTGTTCGCCATTTACGCCCTTTACCAAATACACTAAGTAATCGACCCTCCGAATTGAAATCACTTAAGTTCAGCGTATGCACTTCACCTACACGCAGACCCATGTATGCCATTAAAAGAAAGATTGCTAAATTACGGTCACGATGTTTTCCTTCCACCGCACTAAAGAACCTTTGCATTTCAGATTCCTCTAAATAGACGGGTGCACGATACTTGTCTGTTTTTGATTTCTTGATACCTACTGCAGGATTTACGTTATGTAGTTCCAATTCCATTAACGCTTTAAAAAAACATGAAACTGAAGCATGTTTACGATTACGTGTAGAATCACTTACGCCACGTTCACGGACAGATGATAAATAAGATACAACATGGAATTTCCTAACACTGTCTAATGACTTTCCATTGAGTGAAGCCAAAAATTCATGTACATCTCCGAGATACGATTTCTGTGTGTAAGTTGTATACCCGGCGTCTTTCATCCAGATTAAAAAACCATCCAACGCTTCTTCATAAACTTCTGTCCATTCGTTCACGGGTAGTCACTCCCTTTCTTCACTGTTATCTCTTCGTAGAAATTAATTTTAACATGAAGTTCAGTCGTTAGCACAATTAGTTCATTTTAGAGAAAGAACTTACGCGATTTGAACAAAATCCATTTTGGTATCATTTTTTCCAATAAAAGGTTACAAATAACGTGAGATAGCGGCCGTGATCCACTTAACAAATCCATTTAAATCAAAACAGCGTATAATTTAAGTTATACGCAATTATTTTAATGCGTTTTTTATGAGTTATTCTATATACTTCGTGACAAACTAAACCATATTGAAGATAATGATAAAGTGGTGATTTACACGAGAACACGTACTATAAAACAGCATAATACATAGGAGGTATGTTCCTTGGCAGGATCCAAGACTCAAGCAGCACCCATCGCTTCTACTGCATCGACCGTATATCCTATACTGTTTGCGATCAGTATTGTCCATCTATTGAACGACACGATGCAGTCAACCGTCTCCGCTCTTTTTCCAATCCTGAAGGATTCCATGAGTTTATCCTTTAGTCAGATTGGTCTAATAGCCTTCGCTATGAATATTACAGCTTCTCTTCTACAACCGGTTGTAGGAATGTTCGCAGATATTCGACCGCGCCCTTACATATTGCCTATTGGCGTATGTTTCACTTTGCTAGGTATCATCATGTTATCTATCGCTCCGAATTTCGCAATCGTATTACTCTCGGTTATATCTATCGGAATAGGATCGGCTGTATTCCATCCAGAATCATCTCGCGTTGCATTCTTGGCCAGTGGCGGGAAACGAGGGCTGTCACAGTCAATTTTCCAAGTTGGAGGTAATATTGGGAGTGCATTAGGCCCAATTATGACCGCCCTTATATTCGTCAAAATCGGTCAATTCGGTGTGATCTGGTTCACGACTGCAGCTGTAGTGGCTATTATTATCCAATATAAAGTAGCTCAATGGTACGGAAAGCAACCGTTACGCATAAAACCCGTTAAGACTAAGCCTTTGTCCACAGATGTCCGTCCAACCGGGTTAAGTCGCGCGCATGTCATATGGACGATTGTTATCTTAGTATTTCTCGTTTTTTCAAAAAATGTATACATGTCTAGCATCACTTCTTACTACACGTTCTTCTTAATTGAAACGCAAGGTGTAACCGTACAACATGCACAGTATTTCTTATTTGCATTCCTTGCAGCGGCAGCTGTGGGTACGTTTTTTGGGGGTCCTTTATCTGACCGATTTGGACGGAGAAATATTATATGGGTGTCCATATTAGGAACAGCCCCCTTCTCTATCGCACTTCCACACGTATCACTGGGATTAGCTGCAGTTATGAGTATTTGTGCAGGGTTCATTCTGTCCTCAGCTTTCTCGATCATCGTGGTATACGCTCAAGAATTAGTACCTGGTAAAATAGGTTTGATCTCCGGATTGTTCTTCGGCTTAGCATTTGGTCTTGGAGGATTAGGCTCAGCAGTCATGGGGAATATTGCGGATTTCACTAGCATCCCGTTCATCATGAACATCTCATCCTACTTACCTTTACTCGGTATACTAGCTGTATTTCTACCTAAAGATGAAGAACTCGGCAACTAAAATGAAGTTAAAAGAAAAGCTGGTAGTGCAAACCGATGATTCGGAATGCGCTGCCAGCTTTTCTTATATGGATAATGTCCTTTTGTGATGAACATGATAATATACATAAGATAAGACCTATAATTGAACTCGGCACTATTTCTAAAAAAAGATCTTCCGAACACTTGGTTAACATAATTATTATTATGTTAACCAATGCAAATCAGACGTACCTCTTCTACATTTATTTCATCATGAATATTATTTTTTTACACAGAATTTACAATTATATTGTAAGCTGAGAGTGATAGAAGACAATAATAACAAATTATGGCGGAGGAATTATGATCTCAGAAGAGAAATCCACACTTAAAAGTAACTTACCTACCCTATCATCTGCGTATTTGAATCGCGATCTAAGTTGGATTGAATTTAACAGACGTGTACTTCAGGAAGCTCAAGATACAGACACGCTTCTCTTAGAACGGGCTCATTTTCTAGCTATTGTATCTACAAATCTAGATGAGTTCATGAGTGTTCGTGTAGCAGGAATTCAAGATCAGATTAGAGCTGGGTATACAAAGAAAGACTTCACAGGCTACACGCCTTCGGGTCTCTATATGCGTCTTTTGAAAAAAGTATCTAAAATGATTAACGACCAGTACCGTACATTTCGTGATATCTCTAAATTGTTAACAAAAGAGGGTATTGTATTCTCTAGCTACAATGAATTGAATACCGTTCAAAAACAAGCCATGGATCAATATTATCAAGATATCATTTTCCCTGTATTAACTCCTATGGCAGTAGATCAGAGTCGCCCCTTTCCACTTGTTCATAGTCAATTTGTTTATTTATCTGTCGTACTTAGCCGTATAGGAAGTGTAGAAGAAGAACCCTATTTCGCAATCTTACAAATCCCATCCAACTTAGCGCGATGTATTCCTCTTCCTCATCGAACTAATAGTAAGAAACGCCAATTTATTTTTATAGAAGATCTAATTAAACGACATATTCACACACTATTTAGCGGTTATGCTCCAATAGCAGTTCATGAATTCCGCATTACACGTAACTCGGATCTAACGATTGACGAAGAAGGCGCCGAAGATCTATTAGAAGAGATTGAGAAGGAATTACGTAAACGTAGATGGGGATCACCCGTATGTATAGAAGTGGAGAAAGGGATGCATCCCTATGCCCTAAGTCAGCTCCAATATGAGTTTGAAATTAAAGACTTTATTTTTGAAATAGATGGTCCTCTGGATCTTAGCTTTCTACATAATTTCGCAGGATCTCTAAAGGGGTTCTCCCATTTAAGTAATCACCCTATTGAACCCGCATATCCGATGGAATTTGATGAGAATGAGGATTTTTTTGAAGTGCTACGAGAACGTGACGTCCTTGTATATCATCCATATGAATCCTTTGAGGCTGTTACCGATTTCATCATTCAAGCATCTGAAGATGAGCATGTGATGGCAATCAAAATGACATTGTATCGTGTCAGCGGCAATTCTCCGCTTATCCAAGCCTTAGCGACAGCTGCAGAATCCGGTAAACAGGTTACCGTTGTGGTGGAATTGAAGGCTAGATTTGATGAAGAACGTAATATCGCATGGGCTCGCAAGCTTGAGAAATCAGGATGCCACGTCGTATATGGTCTAATTGGGTTAAAAACACATGCCAAAATAACACTAATCGTAAGACAAGAAGATCATGGCTTGCAACGATACGTTCATGTAGGCACAGGAAATTACAACGACAGCACAGCCAAAGTATATACAGATTTGAGTCTATTCACTTCCAATCATGGCATTGGACTAGATGCTTCTGAGCTATTTAATCAAATGACGGGATACTCAACCAACAATGATTGGGAAGCCATAACTGTTGCACCGTCCAATATGAGTCAATCCCTCTTCAAACTGATTCGTAGAGAAGCCGAACATGCGGCTGCTGGTAGACCTGCACGAATTATTGCCAAGATGAATTCCTTATCGAATCAAGAGATGATCGACGAGTTATATGCTGCTTCACAGGCCGGTGTTCAGATCGACCTCATTATACGCGGTGTATGTTGCTTAAGACCTGGCGTTCCAGGATTAAGTGATCGAATCACAGTTCGGAGCATTGTTGACCGCTTTTTGGAACATTCTCGTATTTATTATTTTGAAAATGGTGGAACTTCAGAGGTATGGATCTCCAGCGCGGATTGGATGACTCGTAACTTAACTAGACGTATTGAACTGATGTGTCCGGTTTATGATCCTCACATCCTCACACTTGTCGCCCAAATCCTGCAATTGTCTCTTAAAGACAACGTTAAGTCTAGATTTCTACAACCTAGCGGTAGTTATGAATTCGCAGACGACAAAAAGGCTCCATTTAGGAGCCAGTCTGAGGCTATGAAGGTTAAGAAATGGAAGGGAAATCAATCTTCAATTTTAGATCCCATGCATTTTTAAATACTTTAACGGCATTATCCATCTCTTCTTGCTCAATCCATGTTTCTGTATCACTCTGAACCGTGAGATGTAGCGTCTTATTTCGAACCTCTGCATGAATTGATCTCACAGCTTGTGTCTCGCTTTGGTCGAGAGCAATGCATAGTTGCACTAAAGATCCTAACTTATGGATCCATACTTCGTCGGAAGGTAGTAATATGTCCTCATGTTCTTGGGACAGTTTCTGCTTCCGGCTTTTTGTGTTGTAAGAGGATATTAACGCACATAGAATGATCTCTCGATGCGTTAGTCCTCGAATAGAAGAATTCATAATCCAGTAATGGGTATGTCGGTTATACTGATAATAATTGATATGCCCACCAATGCGATACAACATAATCGATACGTATAAAAGCTTCTTATGCTCCTTCGTATCCCCCTCACCTTGCAAGGTTTCGTAGATCTCTTTGGATAATGTGTAGACATGCTCTAAGTGTGAACGTGATGCTTCCGCTTCAAAAGCTAATAATGTCTGAATGCTATACTCCAGTGTATTAGGTTTCACGGGTTGGGCGGGATTTAAGAAATCATGCAACATTCCCTCACGTAGACCTTCTCCACTAATTAGACAATGTTTAGCTTGGATATAATGATATACGGTATGTGCAATAATAAGTCCTGAAACAATGATATCCGTCCGGCTCTTAGACAAGCCATTTACAGTTTTACGTTTTTCTAGAGAAAGATGTGGAAGTGTATGAAATAGATGATTGATCGTATCTGTCTCTAACGCATAGCGATGTGAGGTCGGCATGGAATAATTGCAATGTTTCTGATCTATTTTACCGAGTGAACGGATCGTTCCACCTAGACCAAACAACGGTAACTCAGGTTTAGATTGCAACCACTTATGCTCATCAAGCATACTTAGCACATATGTACGAAGATTGAGAATTTGTTCCTCATTCCAATTACCATCGTTTCCGAACGTGACATTGGTATTCACCGCACCAAAAGGTAGAGATATACTTGTCTGATAACTTCGATTCTCAAACAATGTAATTTCCGTACTGCCCCCACCAATATCAACAATAAAGCCATCCTCTATATCAAAAGCATTAATGACACCTAGAAATCCGAAATAAGCCTCCTCTTTTCCTGAAATAAGCTTAATATCTATGGAAGATTCCTGTGATAGGAACGCAATAATTTCTTGAGAGTTACTAGCATTACGAATCGCTGCAGTTGCTCCCGCACGAATTCTGTCCACGCCAAACGTAGTACAGACCTTTCTGAATTGTTTGAGAATAGGTACTATGGATGCCATCTCATTCTTATCCAGAATTCCCTCTTCATTAACTTTCTCACTCAAACGAGCTGACTGTTTACATTCTTTAATAATCTTGTACCCTCCATCGGGTGTTGTATCATAAATAACCAGTCGGATGGAGTTGGAGCCAATGTCAATAATACCTATCCGGTACGGTTTATCTATTATCATTTATACTCCTATTCCTTGCTGAGTAGGCAACTTGTTATTATGAATATCTAAGTTAATAATATACCATATTTGTCCCTCTCGGTGTTGTTTTGCACTCCTACCACCGTCAACTATGTATGTTATACTGAAGCTCATAAAAAGGGATACTGACTTTTTCAATGTAGGTATCCCTTAGCTTTGTATTCCTTATTTTTTTAGACCCGCTGCACTGAAAGGACCATTAATAGCTATGGTAGATAAAATGCGTGCCATTTCCTTAGGCGATTCTTTTCTTCCGCTATGTAGCCATTGTTGGATAATCCCGATATGTGCAGAAGCTACATAAGATATCAAATATTGGCTAGGAACCAGTAATTTCTCCTTATCAAAAAGTTTAGTGGAGATATCTCCAAACAAGGTTTCCCACATGAACTCTTTTAGCCTTGACTGAAATGACAAATCTCCTTTTGGGCCTAAGACGGCTTTCATGAATCCGCTATTTTCATCCAGGTATTCAAAAATCAAAATGAGCAGATGAAAAGTAGCGGGAGTCGAGGAATTCGTTTCCATATCGGATAGAACATCAGGAAAATTATGTATGGCAATTCTGGACATGTCCTTCATTATCTCTTCTTCGCATTTAATCATTAAATCGAATTTGTCCTGATAGTGTGCATAAAATGTTCCTCTGTTAATTTTAGCAGTTGTAGTGATGTCTTTGACGGTCATCGCCTCGAACCCTTTCTCCTCAATCAATTTCACCAAAGCATCCCGAATCGATTGTTTAGTCCGAATCACACGTAAATCTGTACTATCTTCTCGCATACAACTTCCTCCCTAATATTTTTAACGACACATCCCGCGAATGTGTTCTTTAAGTAACACATCACCCGTTTTTGACCGTTGTCTTTAAACACATCAGTAATTATAATTTGCAATATAATAAACAACAGGTTGTTTGTTATTATAAACAATATTAAGGAGGATTGCATATGTTTAATATGTTTTTCAAAAACAGATTGTTAGTAATAGCACCCATTATTGCATTGGCTATCGTCTTTATCTTTTCGTTAACCTTATTTCCAACGGTCCAGCCGCAACCGAAAAAACTGCCGGTGGCCGTTGTAAATGAGGATCAGGGAGTAGAGATTCCGGGACAGTCCACTGTAAATATGGGGCAAACTATCATGGATATGGTGCAAACCGCTTCCGCGTCTGCCCCAGACGAAGACCCTGTAGTTAAATGGGTGGAAGTAGAAAGTACAACGGCAGTCCAAGAGGGGTTAGATGACCAAAAGTATTATGCAGCATTGGTAATCCCAAAGGATTTCAGTGCAAAACAAGTCTCATTAAGAACCGAAACGCCTTCTTCACCGGAATTACAGATATATGTCAATCAAGGTATGAATGCAGCCGCATCCAACATGGCGGCACAACTACTAAATGGCATGGTTGATAATATCAATAACAACGTCCGTACTCAATTACTCGATGGATTTAAAACACAAGGAGCGACTCTGACTGTAGAGCAGGCTTCCAGTATCGCAGTGCCTATTACAAAAACAGTCACCAATATAAATGAAGTTGGGAAGAATAGCGCAGGTGGCAACGCACCCATTTCATTATTCCAACCTCTATGGATTGCATGTCTGGCTAGTTCAGCCATTCTTTTCCTAGCAGTCAGCAAAATGCCGATGTTCACTCAAAAAGAAAAACTAGTTAGTAAGATTGGGCAGATAGTGATAGGTACGGTAGCAGCATTGGTCATTGGATTCGGTTTGACTTGGTTAGCCGAGGCAATGGTCGGGCTGAATATTCCGAATTTCATGGATACCGCTCTATTTTTAACAATTACAGCTTTTAGCTTCATCATGATGATTACAGCTGTTCTTTCATTGGTTGGAATCAAGGGCATCGCTCTTTTTGCCTTATTGCTATTCTTCGGAGCTCCTTTATTAGCAATGGCACCTGAGATGATGTCGCCTTTCTATCGGGATTGGATTTACTCTTGGCTACCGATGCGCTTTATGATTGAGGGGCTTCGTGAACTCTTTTACTTTGGTCAGGAATTGGCTTGGAACACAGCTCTTTCCGTCCTTGTCTGGATTATCGTGGTCAGTTTGATCGTTATCCTGCTTACTACCTTTCAACGTGCAAAATCAAAACAAGTAGCCAGCACTTAATAATACGTATAATGGAGATTTGTAAATGTAAAAACACTCTCAAACTTTCTCCTACATATTGATCTGTATACAAAGAATGGATAGAGTCATCAGAATATATCTGATTCCCTATCCATTCTTCTTTCTTCATGAATCCAATGATCACTTCGCAGCTGAAATCTCACTTTCAGTTACCCATTTATGATTAGTTACCTTGTCCCCACCCGTTGTCGGAGTGTAATCAACCATATATACAGTGGTCTGTTCAGCCGTATCAATGACAGCCGTTGCACCCATCATACCTTCCATATGATCTGCATTCATGATCACATCAGCATCTGGTTTATAAGGTTCGGCAGCAGCATCCTTTATATCTTCGTGAATAATCCATTTGTGATTACTTACTCGTTCTCCACCAGTTGTCGGAGTATACGAAACAGCATAAACTGTAGTGTCATAGGCACCTACGACGGTTGCCTTTGCACCCTCCATTCCTTCCATATGACCCGTTTTGATGATAACTTCACTTCCAACTTTATAGGTTGGATTCACGGCTTCCTTTAGACCCTTTGGAACTTCACTTGAACTTGAATGCGAACTGTGGTCCATGGGTGTCTCATTTACAGCGTTCTCTTTACCATTGTCATTTCCATTTCCACATGCACTTAAACTAATCGATGCTGCTAGCATAAGAAAAATCAATTGCTTCTTCATTTGATATGACCTCCGAATTCTTAGTTGTCCATATTCTACTGTATACCCATGGAACGTATAATTTCAAACAATAATTCATTATTTTTATCTAGATAAATGAAGTCATTACACCCAAGTGGTAAAGCGTTTTTGGACAAAGGGGATCCCATTACGCTCCGCCCATCTTGATAGTTCGGCTATCCCTTTATCTTCATCACCTTGAAATCGAAAACACAAATCAATGGGTACAATTTTATTACGAATTGGTTTAATTCCTATAACGGATTGGAACGTCCCTCTTACCATTACAGTCTTTATCTCTGACGCTTCAACTGTTCGTCCATTAATGAATAAGGAGTCTGGGTTGATTATCATGACCGTTGGTTTCATAAATAATCGATAGATTGGAATTGCCAACAAACCTAAACATACTAGAAACCATACACAACCAATATAAAATAGTACTCGATTACTATCATGGTCATACCTTCTTAACAAACTCATAAATATGACTAAGGAGATACTAATGCTTATAATTTGAAGAATCTCCGAAGGGTTCTTGATCTTAAAGTTACTACTTTGGATTTCAACTAGTCCCATCTTAGATACCTCCCTCTCATCTATCCATCTGTTACATCCACATGGATAACACCCGGCCCAATATCATATTATTCATTGCAGGGAAGGAATACCTCTATATTGTTCCGCGAAACTCTTCCTCAAGGATAGACATCTTAATCTCGTCATGAAATTCCCCATCTGAATAGAGGACATCTCGGAGTATCCCTTCGTGTTGAAATCCGATCTTCTCATATACATGAATCGCTCTTGGATTAAATGTATATACGCCCAGGTCGATTCGATGTAACTTCAACGTGTCGAAACCGTATCTAAGCATCAGCTTCATGGCTTCTGTTCCATATCCTTTGCCTGTATGTCGCGTATCTACACCAATCCGTATATTTGCACTTCGGTTCATCGAATCCATTTCGTTCAACACGACTTCACCGAGAAATTCACCCGTTTCCTTGGCCACAATGATGAAATCAGCACGATCATCGTTCATAACACCAATTTTTTTAATCCATGACATAATGTCATCTTGTGTAAAATCTCCCTGAGTCCCGGTAAATCGGTTGGATTCGGGCTCTTGTACAAAAGCATAATAATCCTCAAAGTCTGACTCACACGCCAAGCGTAGATCAATCGTATCCCCTTCAATTCTCACCTCTTTGCTTTGTTCATTTATATCATAATCTTCAGATCTTGCAGAAATTTCGTCCTCTGTGGGTTCCTCAAATCTAGTATCAAATAACAGTCTCATTTCTTCAGTTATATGATAAACATTCGAGTTACTATCGGTTATAGCTTCATTACGCATCTGTAATTGTTTCTTCGTCTGTATTTCTGGTGTGTTTATGTAATGTAGTTCAGTCGTTATTCCTTTATCCATAAAATGTTGTTTCACTTCGATTCTTTCTGCCTTACTCCAAAAACCAAAGTCTACAACCACGTTCACACCTATGGATACTAACTCATCTGCAAGATTGTATAAATAATCCATACTTTTACGCTGAATGAATTGATGTTGGTCTCCCAATTGTTCATCAAAAAGCGATAGCATTAAATCATCACATGATAGAATCATCGCCTGATAACGTTCTTTCAATTTCTTGGCATAAGTGCTCTTCCCGCTCCCCACTTTACCACAAAGCATATATACAGTTGCCATGTTACGTTCACTCCTATTTGTAAGCTAATTTATATGATATAGATAATATTACCATGAAATCCGTCATGTTACGTCACTCCGTGCGCTGTGAATTACCCGCGGTGCGAAATCCCTGTAGCCGCATGCCATCCCGGCACATCCATTTGGCCTAAACCGCGTAGAGAAATCCGTTATCGGAGAGCAAGAATGGCAATATTATAATCCGAATTTCTCGGATGCCCTATAGATGCAGGTTTTGGATTCCCCCTCTAAATTGGCCACAAAAAAACAAGCCGGACCAATCTCGGCTTGTTTAGGCGATCGTTTATCCGGAGTACTGTACGGTTCCAACATTCCAGCTCATTCTTAATTAGGCACTACTTTCAGGCTCTCAAATTCCTTGATCATTTGAGCATCGGCAAGAAATATGTTTTTTCCTCCAAGCTCGGAACCCATGGCCAGCCTATCCCCGGATGCTCTGTAAATGCTGACCGAATCGTCGGTAGAAAAATTCACTGACATTCCATGGAAGAACGTCACCGGAAATGTCCGGGGTAGCGTAACTTCAACGCCATCTGTGGTGATTTTCTTGAGGATACGGCAAACCGTGCGGATCCCTTCCTGATCCTGCTTATTCGTTCCGATCAGCGGTTTATATATCAGATCCCCGTCCTGAATATCTACAGACACGACCGTATCGATAGAGCATGAGGATGCCATCTCCTGAAAGCTTCGCTCCTTGGGAAGCGCCTTTCGTTCTTCTTCATAAGACGGTCGTTCGTAGGACAGTCGTTCTGATTGGCCGTTGTTATTTGGGAACGGACTGTCATATCCGAAATCCAAAACGCCGTGCCCCACGTCCCCGGCAAAGTTCAGTGAATCCCCAGGGTAAGGCGTCTGGTTATCATGAGCATATGTCAAATCTTTTCCCGTAAGGAGCTTATCTGCTAGGATCACAGTAGAGTTGTCCTTCAGGTCGATAAGTGACAGCAAGCCGCTGCGATTAGGTCGGACTACCAGAAAGTCGGTATCCACAGCCTGAACCCCGAACACGTCGTCTTGCTGGGTCAGCTGTGGTAGATCATACGTTGAGACGACTTTCCCTTCATCGTTATATACCCACACGATCTTGCCGTCAGTTAGCACCGCATGTTGAATCCAGCCGTTCGTATCATAGACTTGATAATCCGACGCATTAGACTCATACCGCTGGTCATAAGACGCATGCTTCTGCTCGACGATCTGGTTATCGCGGATCAGAAGAGTGTAGACTTCATAATGGGGTTGAGGACTTGCATAACTATCCACTAATGTCAGCACCGTATTCTTACCATGCCTGCTAGGGCCCTCAACTGAAACCGCTCCCTGCAACTGCGCTTCCAGCTTGCCTATGGAAAGTACATCGGACTGTTCGCCTTTGCCCATATACAGGTCACGGGTCGTACGATTCAACCATATCGCCAATGGGTTCAGCTCGAGGTAATCGTTCGGCTTCGTTATGCGTACGTTATGTGTGGTCGCCTCCCATTTAACTTCCGCTCCAATAGCTTCTGAGAAAAAGCGCATCGGTACATACACACGACCACCAACCATTCGGAGGGGTGTGGACAGAGAGACTCGCTGCCCATTTACGGATGCGCTGGTTGAGCCGAAGGGAACTTTAACCGTGAGTTCCGGATACCTCATCGTCACCGTTTTGGCCTGTGTGTTCCAGGCCACCAAGGTTCCGAGCAGTTCCCCGATATCCCGGAAAGGCAGATAAACCACACCTTCGTCTAGGAAAGGAGGCGTATTCGTCTTCACTACTTTTTCGTTAATCGTGATGTTAATGTCACTTTTTACAGATGTAGCGGGCGCTTCGGATTTGTCTGCGCTTACGGGTAGCGCGATGACAAATGCTACAGCCGTGGCCAGAAGCGTCGCAGGTAGAAATGAAGACCATCGTAATGTGAAGCGCATCTCGCAGGAAAACTTGGTTTTTAGGTTTTTAATCATCTGTTCATTTCTCCTTTAAGGTAGTTTTAAAAAAATAATTAATGCATTCATTCGTTTTTCGATATCTTCCAGTTGGTCAACATTTACTAACTTCTCATATCCCGTTAGTTCAAAAACCAAGTAGTTTAAAAATAAGAGGCACCTTAATGTCCTCCGCTTTATAGCAGTTTTCGAATTTCCCTTTAAGTAATAGACTTCGGCAGGCAGCTCCGGATTCTTCATATATATCCGTATTTACATTCAAATCAATGTTTCTATAATCATTATATTTTGGACTTTCATTTTTTATTGAAAGGATGTCTGAAGATTTCCAAGTTATCGAAAAATCATCTTTATGGTTACTAGAATATACCTTTTTCTTTTCTCCAGTCTGAGTCTGTTCGACCTCGACAATATAAATTACTCCACCTGCTGCACCGCCATAATTTAAATAATATGAGCTAGCTTCAAATTTACCATCAGGTGATTCTATGGGACCTAGAAATAATGTTGCGTTATCAAGGCTTTTAAAATTATAAAAGTACCTATTATATCCAATGAACAGTAATATACTAAAAATCAATAGTGAAATAATAATATATCTTTTTTTCATACAAAACCTCCGGTGCTCACTGGTCTAAAATAATTTCTTTATTTACAATATCTTACACAGTATTCTTATCTTAACCGAAACATTAGCGGTAATTTAAAATTAGGAGACATTTATGAAAGTGAAATCACGGAAATTCATCTTTACAGGAACCATCTTATATACAATTGTTGTCTTATTTTTTATTTTCTTTGCTTTTAATAGAGTGGATCATACAGCAGGAGTAAATGGATATACATTTATGCTTGTCCCAGAGAGAGTTCCGCTTCAATTCCCAGAACTAACCTCCTCATGGATATTTGACTTTGGAAATATTGTTGCTTTTATTCCTTTTGGTGTACTCATTCCCCTATTGTATCGAATCCGCTTTGGGAAGTTTATAACCTTCTTTATCTTGGCGATTCTCGTTCTGGAAACGCTGCAGGCTTTAACTTATCTTGGCAGCTTTGATGTAGTTGATGTGATATCCAATACTCTAGGTGCAGCAATAGGATATATCTCCTATAGAGTCGGATTTTCTTCAAAAATTTCTTATAAAAAGCTTATTGCTTCGGTCCTATCTATCGGTGTTCTTCTAGTTGGAATAATCGTGATTTCGGAAACCATCAATTATGTTGTAGCCAAAAGAGAAGGCCCGATTCAAGCGTTACATGAGGTGAAAGAAATAAATGGATCCCTGCCTATGACTGAAAATCTTCCCAGTTTGACGGTATCAGGCAAGAAAATAGAACCCAAAATGAACGTGTATAACAGTGATGGTGATAAAAGCAAATCATACATCTACATCTTAGGGAATAAATCAGATGTGAAGTTTTATTCATATTATGGCATTCCAGACAAGGGAGATCCCAAGGGAGAAGTCACTGTACTGGTGGATGATGGAAAAATAAGTGTTCAGTACAATCAAAAAGGTGCAGAACCTTTAAACATACCATTGGACAAGGTGAACAAAATTACGATTATCGTATCCGGAAACGCTAAACTATGGGATGTTGGATTCAGTGAAATGAAGCATTGGTGGGAGTGAAGAACAAACAAGCAACAAATTAAAATATCCTTCAAATACAAAATCCATTCTTATAATAAATGAACAAATCAGTCCATTTCTGATTCTCCAAAGAAAACTCTTTCCTCACACAATCAAGAAGAAATCCAGCTTTTTCAGCAAGCTTTATCGAGGGATGATTATCCATATCTCCCCTCGTTCCAAAATTGATTATGTATTGAATATCCCATCATAGCCCATTGATAATCCATACGTAGAATCTTAATCAACTCTATTTTCCCAACATTCATTCCATCCTCTTTACGGAATATTCCATAGATGTACATCTCATCTCTAATCGCACATTCATGGAATCCGTTAATCCAATCGCGGAACCACTCTTCCGTAGAAGAAGGCATATCTGTCGGACGTCCATCATCGTATTTGTACTGAGAGGGAAGTCTATTATCGAATTGTGTGTACCAATTAACATAATCCTCATTTACATAAGGACGAATGATAAGTCTTTCTGTCTCTATTAACTTATTTGATCTCGTCGTTACATCCATTTCGTAAACCCCTTTTGGAGAAAAGGAATCTGATTCTGCTCTGCCCAAATCTTCAATTCTTTCATTCCCTTATCTTCTTCCTCTATAAACCGAAAACAAAAATAAGTAGGAACATATTTCTTATCGGTTGGTTTAATTCCTAGAACAGGTCTGAAATATCCCGTAACCATTAGCATTTGAATTTCATTAGCTTCAACAATACGATTATTAATGAATAGGGATTTCCTACTAATCCATAAGTCAGTTGGCCTAGCAGATTTCCTATAAATAAAAATAACTAGCGAAATGCTATATATAAGAATTTGGGCGCCACCCAAATACAAAATGCTCTGCGGACTAAAATCATTCTGAATCTTTCCTATTAACCACGTCACGGATATGATTAATACCATGCTAATGGCTAATATTTGTGAATTTCCTGAAGGATATTGGATCTTAAATTTACTGTTCTGTACCTGCGTTTGTTGCATTCTAATACTCACTCCTTATCACAGAGTTATGTCAAAAAATCAATAATCTTATGGTTAACAATCTCGGATTGTTCCATAGTTAATGCATGACCTGCATCCTGTATAACACTTGTATGTAAGTTTGTTAGTAGTCGCTTGGCTTTAGATAACATTCGATCATAATGATAGATGACTTCTTTATCGCCAACCATCAGTAAAATCTCCATAGTAAGGCTTTGTAACTCGTGATCTTTAAATACAGTAGGTGTCACTCGCAAAAGTGGTATACAATTCAATCCTGAGACGATGAACTGACGAATCAGTACCTCAGCTTTAGCATCTGCTTGGTAGGAACTATTCATGAACCACGCTAACTCTTTACGAATACGATAAGCTGATGGTAAAACTATTGAAGGGTATACTTTTAATAAGAACATAGGAGTTATTCTATAAATTCCGGCGGCAGGTGCTAATAAGATCATTTTCTGTACTTTCTCAGGAGAATGAAGCGCAAAATTTATTGTGAGCCAGCCACCCATAGAATGTCCCATGAATATGGCTGATTGAAGATGAAGTTCCGTAAGAATATCAGAAACCCAGAGGGCTGCGTCTTCTCTTGTTCGTATAAGTGATGTAATAGTACTTTTACCTAAGTCACCTAATGTATCCACTGCGTACACTCTGAAATGTCTAGATAAGGATTCAACGTTGGGATACCACATGGTAGCACTGAACGTCATCCCATGAAACAACAATATTGCGGGAGACTCTATTAACCCCGATACAATGATGTGTGTATCACCAAATCTCGTAGATAGCATTACATCCTCAAACGGGACAGGCCATAACTGCATGGAGTCATCATACGCTTGGAGGAACTTCTCTCTATTCCCTTTTTTACGAACAATAGAATAGCTCCTATCCATGGATCAATCACCTCTTTCTGATCATCAATCAAGTATTCACATCCACCGCGCAAACCTTTTTTGGATAAACGGAATCTGATTCTCTTCTGCCCAACTCTTCAATTCTTTCATTCCCTTATCTTCATCCTCCGTTAATCTAAAACATAAATGAACGGGTACATATCTTTTGTTCTTGGGTTTAATCCCTATAACGGGGTTGAAGTAGCCCATGACCATGACTATCTTAATCTGATGAGCCTCAACTGTGCGACCATTAACGAAAAGGGAGTTCTGGTCTAATCTTAGGATAGATGGTTTCATAAATGCCTTAATGATCATGAATGTCAGCCCAATCGCAAATATTACAAGCGCAATGCATTCGATATAAAACTCGGTCCAAGACATGTTGTCATTTTGCATAATTGAAACTAACATTCTCATGTGTAATATCGACATAATGCTAACCAATATGATTGGTCCAATCAGGGAAGGATATCTAATCTTGTGTTCACTATTATTTTTCATCACTGGTGGCGTCATCTTAAATATTTCACCCCTAAAATCTAAATCATTTTTAAGTCTCAGGCTTATTCTCAGAATAACAATCAAAGCATAATAACGTTGTATCGTCTAATACTACCCCGTTAATAAATCCATCATTGCAGTAAATCTTTTGTTCACATACCTTACAGTAGCCAACAAATTCTTGCATACACATGTCCTCCTAAATCTAGTTCGTCATCTGCATCTATTAGGATCGGATTTGAATACCTTGAGTATGATCGCCTACTTCTGTATAAGAATGGTTCTGGTAGTCTTTTAGAATATGCTGGATTTCTGTTTTATAATCTTCTTTCCCAGCAAAGAACACGATATCTTCTGGATTAGCTAGTTCAATGGCTCTTGCTACTACTTGTTCCCGATTCGATAGCAGCTCCTGTGAAGTGCATTCTCCTTGCCCCTTCTCTAGTTCTTTAATCATCCTATTCGTAGCTTCCGTTGATGCATATTCCGTATTTACGATAACCATATCACTATGCTTAAGCGCGATTTCTCTCATCTGTGAAAATATACTCTCCTCATTCTTATCTTCACAACCAATCACCGTAATCACTCTCTTATGTGCCAGCTCATGCAATGTTAATAGTGCGTTGTTTAATGCATCAGAGGTATGGGCGTAGTCAACAATCACAAGAAAACCCTGATCACCATCTATCATTTCCATTCTCCCCGTCACATTCGTGAATTCAGATAATGCTTGTTGTATGGAGTGAAGCGGGATTTGTTCAGCTAGGGCTGTCGCAATAGCAGCAAGCGCATTGTACACATTAAAAATACCAACCATTTTGCATTGAATTGTAACCGTTCCTACAAAGGAAACGAGCCTGAATGTCATTCCTTTAGCTGTTAGTTGAATGTCTTCTGCCACCACATCTGCTGGATTGTTAATACCATATGTAATCACTTGTGCTGTTGTTAAACTATTAAATACTTCAGATGCTGAGTCATCTGCATTGAGAATAGCAAATTTTTGTTTAGAAGGCTCATGTGAGTATGAATTTCCCATTCTTGAGAAAAGAGCACCTTTGGCCATAAGGTAATTGTCCATCGTTCCGTGATAATCGAGATGATCATGGGTTAGATTCGTGAATACAGCTGTACGAAAATCACACCCTACAACACGTCCCATATGTAAACCTTGAGAAGTCACTTCCATTACACAATAATCTGTTGAACACTCATTCATTTTTGCTAGATTGGATTGAAGCATATGTGGGTCTTGTGTATTGATGTTACTTTTACGTATCGTGCTACCAATCTTTGTTCCGATATTCCCCATAAGACCCGTACGGTAACTAGCATGAGCTAAAATAGATTCAATCATATGACTTGTCGTTGTTTTTCCATTGGTTCCTGTTACCCCAATTAACTTGAGATCATGACTGGGATAACCGTAGAAATGTGTAGACAGCACGGCTAACGCGAATCTAGCATTGGATACTTTAATTGTGGGAACTTGAGCAACGACATCCTTCTCAACAATGATAGCCACAGCTCCCGCTTCAATCGCATGATCAATATATTGGTGACGATCCGCTTGAAGTCCTGATATACCAGATATACATACGAATAAATCGCCCTGCTTCACTTCTCGTGAATTCATATTAATTCCCGTAATATCCACATCTATATTCCCTTGAACCGAAAAGATGGTTAGTTGTTCAACAAGTTCTTTTAATTTCAAGAAAGAAACCTCCTATATAGAAAGTTAAACCTTTCACTATATATTCTCCAAAAGTTATATTTTCCCTTTTGTTGATTACATATCAATCATCATAAAAGCCTCTGGAGATTTCGCTCCAAAGGCTTTTGTACTGTCTCATTACGTGCTCACTATGCAGTTATGACTGATGTTACGACTTCATTTCTGAGCATGATGGATTGTCTTATAATATTCTTTTTCATCAAATCACGTTGTACAGCTACAGGGGTAGTATAGAGTCCTTCTTCCTTCGCTAAGGCTAACAATGTCCTCTTCGTTGCATCCATCGCAAGCTCCTCATCTTGAAGGATATAATACGCCACTTGATAGCCATACGTTTCCAACCGTCTTAATACCTCTAGTGTTCTATTGAAATAATCCGTTGATCTCATAATATCTACCTCGCCTGTACGTTGTGATGTTGATTAACGATTTAAAATACAAATAGGAGCCTAATCAGCAATTTGCATATATATCGTCCCTTCCCACTTACTTTCCATTGGCTTACCATCATAAACAATCTCACCTGTATATAGAATAGCTCCATTCGTCGCATCTAGTACGGCAATCTGTGGAGTAAAGTTTGATTGAGATACAATATATAACTTATTATTTTTCATATTTCCACTTAATATTTTATCGACACCCAGTTGCTGGGCAGTTAAGGTTAGGACTTCATTTGTTAACGTCCCTGTATCGATATTATAACGTGATATTGAAATGAAATCAGTCTGATAATTCAAGATAGAAAGTACATTACTATCTAGCCGAACATCTCCGTTGTCATCGATTCCTTCTTTCATCAGTAGGTCTGACAGATCTTTCAACTCACCGGTCTTATATGAATATGAGTAGAGATGCTGATCAAATTTCCCCATGTAATCGTTTGCTCTTGTTTGCTGATCAGTAACAACTAATACGCTATACTCACTGGGTGATGAATAAATTGTATTCGAAATACTTCGATCAAATAGCTTAACATTGTTCTTAAGGTTATCTTCAAAGGCAAGTCTTCCATTACTGATTAATGCTCCACTGTTTATATCCACAACATAATCATGATACTCAACCGCAGAACCATTCAAATTCCCCTTACTTCGTTGGTTTATAAGCATGTGAACGTGCTCACCAATCATCTGCACATCCTCCACATAGATATAAGAATAGTCCGATGAATTCTCCACAATGGTTTCATAATGCTTAACTTCACCGGAAGATTGATTTAGAAGGTCGATACTAAGTAGAATCTCCGACGTGCCATTAGAAGTATTATTGATAACAGCATCCGCATAAATAATCCACTTATCATCTTGATAAAAGCTATTAATATTTCCTTTTCTCCTCATAAAAGAGCGATGATCCTTGAAGATCTGATGGATATCCGCTTGCTCATTCCGCCATGACTCTGTACCTGAGAATATTTGGCTAAAGATATTGCGCCTACTTGGATAATCTCTGCCCTCAGTAGTAGCGTTCAAGTATTGGTATCTTCCCCTAACCAAAAAGGCTCCTTGAACTATAATCTTGTTTCCCTCGTCAACATCTCCTGATACTTTCGATATCTTATATTCCGGAAACTGGGCCACTGCACCATATACATAATACGTACCCAATCCAACAACAATAAACACAGTTATTACTATAGAAATCCAATAACGTCTCATGATAATCCTCCTTACACTGTTATCTTTTTGGAAAGAAGTCGACAACCAAGCCATACTGACACACTAAGAACGATTACGCACATGACTAACTCGATGCCATATATTTCATTAGAATATAAATATCCATTTACATCATTCAATCCCAGACCGAACAAAGGGAATAAAAGTGCGAACAAGCAAATACCTAAATAAAGAAGTGCGTATATAATGCCTACACGGCGATAGCTTCTTTCGATCAAAATAGCAGTGAAAATAGCCATAACAGCTATCATTCCTAATCCGTAATAGACTAGAAATACATCCAGATGCCAAGGTACCAACAACGGTAGCGCTCGATTTGCATAAAGAATATTAGATAAATAGGAAGGATCTCTAATATCTGATGGGACGATCAAGTTGAAGATTAACTCCTGAACAGGTAAAAGCGCCAACTGAAAAGATACAAGCACCAATATGAACATAAGAATCGCAGTAGCTTTTGAGAAATAAATATGTCGTCTTGCACTAGGAAGTGTCAACAAGCGATATATGAATGTATTTCTACCAAACCAATCCCGGTACCAAATTAGAAATACATATATCGCACACACCCCAATACTTAGCAGAATTGGAGTCATATAAATGGCTTGTATATTAGCCATCACATCCGTAAACGAAATATTACCGTTAGGTGAAGGTGTATAGCTACTATACTTCCCAATCTTCCAAGCCCCACTTTCTCTGTAAGATACAGCACTCTTAGTCCACCAGATCACGACACCAACCTGACATAATAACGTTAAACTCATAAGCCCTGCTAGTATATATTTGAATCGATTGATCTCCATATGTACGAGCTTCAGATAACTTTTCATGGCTGGTACACCTCCCTCATAACGTCGACAATGGACTTGCCTTCCTCGCTACGCATTTGTTCACAATAAAAGTCCTGATAGATGGCTCCATCTTTCATGAGTAGTGCTCGATCGATCAAATGCTCTACCTCACCGATCTCATGCGTGGTCAAAAGTACGCCGCGATCTTCGATCAAGTGGCTGGAGAATACCTCTGCAATCAAACCCCGACTAAACATATCTATTCCCGAAAAGGGCTCGTCCATTAAGACATATTCAGTATCTTGTGCAAGTCCCAACACTAAATTAAATTTAGATGCAGTCCCTTTCGATAGATTACCAATTCTCTCTGTTCCATCCAGGCTAAAAAATGTCATAAGCTCGTCAGCTCTACTTGTATTCCAGCTCTGATAAAAGTCTGCCATGAACTGGAGTCCCTCAGATAGCTTCATCCCAGAAGGCATTGTTAAATGATCAGGGATAAATGCCACTTTCTCATACATATTCTTATCTATGGGTTGACCATCAATCCGAATTGTACCTGATTTCAGAGGCGTCAATCCCATCATTGCCTTTAGAATCGTTGACTTACCCGCTCCGTTAATACCTATGAGACATGTGATTTGTCCCTTCTCTACCGTGAAGGAGGCACCGTTTAGCACAGAACGTCTACGAAATTTCTTATGAATGTCTACAACCTCAATCATGCCTCGTCTCCTCCTTCCTCTAGTAGTCTATCTATTTCATTTCTTTCAAGATACTTCTGCTTTACGATATCCAATAGTTCTTCTACGGGAACGTCAATTTTACGGACCGATACCACAAAGGCATCAACTGCATCGCTAATTAATTCAGAACGAATACTTCGTAGCATATTCTCATCAAGCGTGATTCTACTTGCTGAATTCCCTTCGGTTACGATCAATTGCTGTTCCTCCATTTCTTTATAAGCCTTCTGTGCTGTATTAGGGTTGATCTTCAGTAATGCACCCAATTCCCTCCGTGAAGGAATGATCTGTCCAGCCTCCAGCCGACCGGTAGCGAGTTGTTCTTTGAAATGACGGACAACTTGTAAATACACCGGATCCCGGCCATTAAAAATAACTTCTGTCCAACCTTCATTCATTTTCATCCGGATACCTCTCATTCTTTTCAAGTGTGTGTACCAAGTAGTTCATACACTTCAACTGTATTATGCCCATAATACATTCATATGTCAATACCATCCAATATTCTTGTATTCATCCATATGGGTTAAATCTACGAATCAATAACAAAAAAACACTGCACTCACCTAATCAGTGAGTGCAGTGCTTTATGCAAGAAGCCTTATAACAGCCTTCTCTTCTTACTCTTTAACTACCAATTTCAATGGAGCAGCAACCAACTTCTCTACTGTCTTACCATCAAGTACGTCTTTAGCAGCTTGAATGGACAATTGTCCAATCAACTCAGGTTGTTGAGCAACAGTACCTGTTAAATTGCCTGCTTCAATGGATTTCAAAGCATCGTCATTACCATCGAAACCAATGACAGGAATTTTCTTACCTGAACTTTGAATCGCTTCAATGGCTCCTAGTGCCATTTCGTCATTATGCGCAAAGACAGCTTGTACCGAAGGATTCCCTTGTAGCAAGTTCTCCATCACAGTTAGTCCTTTGGTACGGTCGAAATCAGCGGACTGTTTCCCAATCACATCGAGTTGTGTATCTGCGATCTCGTGGAATCCTTTCCCACGTTCACGTGTAGCTGATGCACCAGGTGAACCTTCAAGTTCAATGACCTTTGCACCTTTACCAAGTTGTGCCACGATGTATTCTGCAGCCATCGATCCACCTTTTACATTGTCTGAAGCAACAAGTGTCTGAATATCACCTTTGTCAGAAGAACGGTCAAGTGCAATCACTGGAATATCTAAGCTGTTCGCAGTCTGAACTACTGTAGAGATCGCAGATGAATCTACTGGATTGATTAACAGAGCATTTACTCCTTGTTGCATCAAATCCTCCACGTCATTACTTTGTTTCGCAGAATCATTCTGCGCATCAATGATAATAACTTCTAGCCCTTGTTTCTTAGCCTCTGCTACAACGCCATCTTTGACAGATACAAAGAATGGGTTGTTCAAGGTTGAAATCGATAAACCTATTTTCGCATTTTCTGAATTACCACTTTGGTTGGGCTTGGCCCACTCTGGTGGCTCTAATGAACAACCTGTCATGAGGATCATTAGTAAGGAAGTAAGAATTAAAGTCATTTTTTTCATATTAGAATCCTCCTCTTATGCAGTCTTCTTACGGTCAATTAATACAGCAATGGCTATAACAATACCTTTGACTACCATTTGGTAGAATGATGATACGCCGAGTAAATTTAGTCCGTTGTTCAATATCCCAATGATAAGAGCACCAATTAAAGTACCTACAATACGTCCACGCCCACCTGTTAAGCTCGTACCACCCAATACAACAGCAGCAATGGCATCTAACTCATAAGATGCACCCGCCGTTGGTTGTGCGGAGTTCAATCTAGAAGTCAGGATAGCACCTGCTAGTGCAGACAACATACCGATTAATGAATAGATCATTATTTTGATGCGATCTACTTTTATCCCAGAAATGATGGAAGCTTTTTCATTACCACCGATTGCGTACGTTTTACGACCGAATGGCGTTTTGTGTAATACCATCCATAATACTGCGAATATGATAATCATCGTGATCGCTGGAACCGGAATGCCTAGGAAATAACCACGACCAAACAATTGAAACATCTTACTTTCTCCAAGACCTGTGATCGGGTTACCATTTGTATATACAAGCGTTAATCCTCGAAAAATAGTCATGGTGGCTAACGTTGCGATAAAGGGCGCCATACGACCTTTGGTAATCATGAGTCCATTGACCATACCCATCACTCCACCTAGCAAACAACCAATAATGATAGCTAAGATTGGATCCAATCCAGAGAGCATGAGGTTAGCCATCAGCGCACTGGATAATGCGAGAATCGAACCAACGGATAAATCGATACCCCCTGTTAGAATTACAAAGGTCATCCCAAATGCGATCAACGCATTAATGGCAACTTGTCTTAGCAAATTCAGAATATTCAGTGGATCTACGAAACTTGGATTTAATGCGGTTACGATAATAATAAGAATGATTAACCCAAGTAACGGACCCAGTTTCTGTGTAATTTGCCCGATTTGAAAGCCCTTCTTTTCATCCTTGATAGTCGTCATAACTATTGCCCCCCTGTAGCTAACGTCATAATATTTTCTTGCGTAGCTTCCTGTTGTGAAAGTTCTCCACTGATTTCGCCTTCATGAACAACTATAATCCGATCACTCATTCCTAATACTTCAGGTAGTTCGGAAGAGACCATGATAATCGCTACGCCACGCTCCGTTAATTCGTTCATGAGTTGATAAATTTCTCGTTTCGCCCCAACGTCAACGCCGCGGGTTGGTTCATCTAAGATGAGAACACTTAATCCAATTCCAATCCACTTAGCGATAACCACTTTCTGTTGATTACCACCAGATAAGCTACTAACTAATGCATCTGCGGACTGTGTTTTGATCTGTAAACGTTTAATTAGAACATCTACAAATTCTTGTTCTTTCTTATTATTAATGATCCCTTTTGGCGCGAAGCTGTATAGATTCGTTAATACCATATTGTCCCGAATTGAGAAATCTAGAACCAATCCTTCATCTTTCCGGTCTTCTGTTACGAATCCGATGCCAGCATGCATGGCATCATTAGGATTGTGGATCGAGACTTTTTTCCCTCGTACCCAGATCTCGCCCTGATCTAAGGAATCTAATCCGAATATTGTTCTCATTATTTCTGTACGTCCAGATCCCATTAATCCTGAGAATCCTACGATTTCACCAGATCGTACGGAGAAATTAACGTCCTTAAACTGACCCTTTTTAGAAGCATTCTTGACTTCAAGTACAATCTCTCCGGGTTCTGCTGTACGTTCAGGGAAACGGTCTGTTAGTTCTCGTCCAACCATTTTTCTAACAACATCGTCAAAGTTCGTATCTGGTATATCCTTTGTATCTACTGTTTTCCCATCACGCATAACCGTTATTCGATCACATATTGCAAAAATCTCTTCCATACGATGCGAGATGTAGACGATGGAGACTCCTTCTTTTTTGAGTGATGCAATGACTTCGAATAGTTTCTGTATTTCTCGTTCGGTTAGAGCAGCTGTGGGTTCATCCATAACGATTACTTTCGCATGAGTCATGAGTGCTTTTGCAATCTCAATCATCTGTTTCTCACCAACAGAACATTCTCCCGCTTCTTGATTTAGTGGGATCGTAACAGCAAGTTTTCGAAACTGCTCATTGGCTAACGCCTTCATCTCATTCTTATTTAATAAACCAAATTTCGTTGTCCGTTCCTTACCAATAAATAGGTTGTCTAGGACAGTCATGTCGGACCATACATTAAGCTCTTGATGGATAAAAGCAATTCCTCTTTGTTCAGCCTCTTTTGGATTGGTAAAGTAGGTTTCCTTGTCATCAATAATGATGGTACCTTTGTCACGTTGATGAAGACCGATTAGAATATTCATCAACGTAGACTTACCCGCACCATTCTCGCCCATAAGGGCGTGAACTTCACCATCCTTTAGATCGAAATCTACACCCGTCAATACATTGTTAGCACCGAATGATTTATAAATATCTTTCATCGTAATGTGCATACCCTTGGCACCCCCTCATTTATCCGAAATATACACCGGCTTGTAAAATACAGTTAGCGTAAGGTTTAGCCTCACCCGTACGAATAATAACCTTAGCTTTCTGAGTTAAACACTTAAATTGTTCATGTGAACACTCTTCTATTGGTATTTCCTTAAATCTATCTTTTAAGTAGTGCGATGTTTCTTGATTGTCTGTCGCTAATTCCGATGCAATGGTTACTTTCTCGATGACCATGTCCTCAACCAGTAGATCTACGACATCTTGGAAGCTGGGTACACCGAGTGTAAGAGCGAGATCAATCTTAGGAACACCTGCTGGGATAGGAAGTCCCACATCTGCAATGACGATCGTATCGGTATGACCTAGATCAGCAAGTATTTTGGAGATATGACTGTTCAATATTCCATGTTTCTTCATATTAAAGACTCCCTTCAACTTCTGTTCTTGTTGGCATCCCACCTTGAGCCCCGAATTTAGTAACCGATAACGAAGCAGCCCGATTGGCGAACTTCACACTATCCTTTAAGGACTTACCTTCAGCCAGTGCAACCGCAAATGCAGCATTAAAAGTATCCCCTGCCCCGGTGGTATCTATAGCATTCACTTTATAGGAAGGAACAAGAACCTCTTGTTCTCCATCGTAGTAACGTACGCCATTACTACCTTCTGTAATGAATAACTTATTGGGATATTTCCGTAACGCGTCTTTCGTGCTCACTCCAGCGAACAAGATAGCACATTCATGCTCATTCGGTGTTAAGTATGTAGCATGTTCAATAATACTTTCACTAATGGGACGTGCAGGAGCCGGATTGAGTAACATTGGAACATTGAATTGATGGCAAATGTCACTTACATAAGATACCGTTTCTTCTGGAATCTCTTGTTGGATTAGAACCATATCTGAACTTCGAATGGTCTCAAGAGCTTGTTCGACATAAGAAGGAGTTACGTAATCATTGGCTCCTTTGACAACGATGATACTGTTATCACCTTCAGCTAATATGATATGTGCCGTACCACTTTCAACATCTGTAACCGGTTCCATATATGTGGTCTGAATGTCATTTAATTTGAGATTATCCATAATAGCTTTTCCATGATAATCATCCCCTATACAACCGATCATCGTAACATCAGCACCTAGTCGTGCGGCTGCCACAGCTTGATTCGCCCCCTTTCCTCCTGGAACCGTGGTGAAACGATCCCCTAATACAGTCTCACCCGCGTGAGGACGCTTAGGTGAGGTTACCACCAAATCCATGGAACAACTTCCTATTACCGTAATCTTAGCCATCATGATCAACCTCTTTCTTGTTGTTTGATTTCATTTATTCTTCTAGTCGTTTCTCGTTCAACGAAACTAACAGGTAATTGAATAATCTTATCCTCTACATTATCTTGTTCAATTAACTTAATAAGTAAACCAGCTGCTTCTCGACCCATCTCATACGCCGGTTGGCGGATGGTAGATAATGAAGGTGATAACAGACTGCTTAGCGGAATATCATCAAATCCGATGACCTGTAAATCTTGAGGTATTCTCTTGCCAAGACGATGTGCTTCGTGAATTACTGCTGTTGCCACGATATCGTTACTGGCAATGACACCATCCGTATCTATATATTTATCAAATAATTCCTTAGCCCATTGTTCAGCTTCTGTGTATGAGAAAGATGAAGTCTGGATAACATTAAATGTTATACCTCTCTCATTAAACACTTCGACGGCACCTAGAAAACGATCTTGTGCTGGTTTGATATGTGCTGGTCCTTGTACTATGGTGATTATTTCACTTCCACGAGCAATCATTTCTTGTGCAGCAAGGCGACCGCCTTTTCTGCCATCTGCGTATACAGAAGGACTTTCATTAGAAGTACGATCTAGAAAGACGATCGGAATTTTCAGGGATTGATACGTATCGCTATCTGGGAAGTTGGTTGCTGAAATTACACCGATGATATTATTCTGGACAAAAGTTCGAATGTAATCTAATTCCTTCACTTCGTTCTCATCACTATTTCCAAATATTAAGCGATAACCTTGCTCTTGCATCCGATCCTCCACACCCCGTGCTAACTGTGGAAAGAATGGATTCGTAATGTCTGATAGCAGCAACCCTATTAATTTTGATTTTCTTTTGTATAAGGATCGTGCTACTTCATTAGGTGTGTAATTGATCTCTTGGATTGCCGCTTCTACCTTTTTGCGTGTATCCGTATTGACATAGCCTGATTCATTTAATACCCGTGAAACCGTAGCCACTGAAACTCCAGCTATTCTTGCGACATCTTTTATAGTCATTGTCATCACTTATCATCTCCAGGTGTAACCGGTTACATTGATTACATTTCTAAAATATCATACTCCAATACTTTTTACAACTATTTATTTAAAATAAAGATCATTTGTTCTTTCCATCTTAGAGAATTGTTTCTATGGCGCCTAATTATGGATATCCACATCATGATTATAACTGAATTAACCATAGACACTAACTATTGTCCCTGATAAAATAGAACAAGTTAAAGAACGGGGGCACCATCGTGGATTATGTAATTTTAGATATTGAATTCAACGGTCGCAAATTTGCAAGTGACCTACCCATGGAAGTGATTGAGATCGGTGCTGTCCGATTGAATTCACAGTTACATGAAATGGATGAATTCTCAGCATTAATTAAACCAGTATATTTCTCTAAGCTTAATTCTTTTATTAAAAAGAAAACAGGGATTCCCCAAGAGGATATTGATCAAGCATCTGGATTTCGAAAAGTGATTACTGACTTTATAGAGTGGTTAAATCATAGTGAATCTTTCCTACTTCTAACTTGGGGTGGCGAGGATTTAAAAAGAATTATATATGATACACGCATGCACAATCTTGATGATGCTTATTGGATGGCAGCTAATTATTTCGATTTGTTAAAGGGTTTTGTTCGATATAAGAATGTTACGAATGATGTTAGTGTCGAAGGTGCTCTCCTAGATCTTAATATTGCTCCTACAGGATCTGCACATCGAGCATTAGATGATGCCAAGATGACATCGGAAGTATTCCGAGCTATATTCGATAAGTTAGATTTCGAACACACGCAACAGTTTAAAGATGTTTACTCGAATGCCAAAGAACGGAGAATGGTGAAGAATGCCATTCGTTCGATGACCTTGCAAAAGATCCCACTCACATGGGAGAATCTCTTTGAACGTTATCTTTTGAATAAGACCTCTCTTGAAGATCCAAGAAAATTAACAGAGCTACATGAATATTTCAACGTAGAGCTTACGAAGGTACAACGACCAATAACTGGATCTGCAAAATAGTTATTGTATTAAAAACCACTATGGATCATTGTCCATAGTGGTTTTGTCTATGAATGCGATCATTTCATCCAAGATGGATCAAAATGCAGGTCGGTCTCAGCTGTACCTTCCCCATTCAAATAACATGAAAATTGTTTCAGCGTCTGCTCGATTGCAGATAACATGTCTGAACTCGGATGGATGTGACTCTCCCACCACCAGTTTTGTATAATGGGGGCTGTTGGAGAATCTGTTTTTTTAGGTTCAAATCTAGCAACAAGCATATCCCCATAAAGTACCGGCAATACATAATAGCCATATTGGCGCTCTGCAAGAGGTTTGTAGACTTCCCAACGATAATCGAAATCAAACAATTCTTTAATTAGTTTTCGATCCCATAACATATTATCCAGAGGAGCTAGAATTCTAGCCGTATCCGGTTTACTCTGTTCATATATAATCTCTTCCAAAAGATATAAAGACTTTGTCTCCATATAAACAGGATGTTGCAACCCATCGATCGTTAACTCTGTAATTCTATGATCTGCAAGCAATCGACTAAATGCTTCATTTCGTTCTTTGCTTCGTAGGCCCTTTCCAATAGAAGGAGCTATTCCAAGCCAGGCATCACTTGGGCGATTCCATAACAATCCTACACAAGCCATTCTTCGTAATACAAACCAATCTAGAAACATTTCATCCGTTACATTTGGATCTTCTATGTGAATCATATCAGGGTCGATGTGCCGTTCAGCCAGATCGTAGTATTTTCTCGTATGTATCTTATGATGTATCACTAATTTTCCTGAATAGTACAATCCCTCAAGTGCAGCTCTTGCTAGTCTAGTATCTCCATAATGCCAACTTACTTTCTCTTCTAAATTAAAACTTGCAGAGGAAACCACGCCATCATTTCTAATCTTGTCTAGAATCATTTGTATTATTTCTGGATGCTGTTCACACCATTTTGAATAACCAAGTCTAAACCTCGAGAAATATGGCCAATCTTCTGTAATACATATAGACATATTCTTATCCCATTGATCCACTAGCCGAAAATCACGATATAACAACTCTTTCAATAATTCAGGTCTATAATCCCTCATTCGAGATTGCAGAACAAGATCCTGGTTAAACCCTACTACATTCAACGGATCAAACTGAATACACCGCACTTGCTGCATATATTCAAGTATCCCATCTTTTCCTATCAGCTTATCGTCATCTAGGTGGTGATATCGAATAAGAAATTTTCTTGCCTGTGCTTTCGTTATTCTCATCTCGATCCCTTCTCTTTCTAATAAAGTAGTGGACGTAGTTACTTCTGTAATATTTAATACCTACACTTAAGCGTAATTCCATTCATCTTTTTCTGTGAAATCGCCCCATGGATCCTCTCCATTGTACGCTCCTACATAGAGTACCTTGTCATCTCTAACAATCCACTCCATGCCATGTTCTTCTTCCCACTCGCAATTTAACTCCATATCGATGACTGGCATATCTCCCTGCTCAGGATCAGGAATACTCAAACTACTTGGATGTACGAATTCAAGAATATCTCGAATATTGGCTACTTCTTTTGGTTCTTCACCTATCATCTCTAGAAAATCATTACAATACTTAATAGAAGCTTCGCATAATTTGTCTATGACAGCATCACTAAGAGAGTTCAGATAATGAGCACATTTTTCAACATAATTAAGGTCAGCCTCATTAACATAGAATTTTATGTGTTTATTAAATAGTTTAAAATAGACCTCACCCTCTAATCCAGAGTCGTGATTCTTTACATTTCTTAGTAGCATGATAACACTCCTTAGTAGTGAGATAGATTATGATCTAATTCACTTTATTAATCTTCTAGACTATCCATTGGTATCTGCACAAGCCCTCTACCTATTACATTAGCTGAAACAGGTTTCTTCCCTACTTCTCTTGCCCAAATAGATAATTGACCCATATGATGAATTTCATGCGCAATCATATGACGAACGACTTCACCCCAAGTATCGGTTGCCATGCTTCCATCGGGTTGTGGATCGTAAAGTATTCTATTCTCCTTACTCTCATCCCAAGCATTGACGAACTCCTCCACTTCCTGACGAAATGTAGCTTGGAGCATACGAATTTTCTCAACACTCTGATATTCCTCAAAATTCTCCTGTAAATCTGACTTCCCTTGAAGTACACGAATCCAGCTCCACTCCACATCGATAATGTGAAATAGAGTATGTAAGATTCCACCTACACCACCGGTTCTTTTACGAAGTAATTCCTCCAATGGGACATCCTCACACCATTGATACCAATCTTCACGAATCATCCAGTTATATCGGAACAGCGTCTGCATCTAAGTACACTCCATACTTTGTCCTATTGTTAATTCTCTAGCATTCATATCATATTATTATACAATTTCGACTTATATGTTGGAACAAACAATTAAAGCGGATACATCGAGTATATTAATCCTCTTCATTCCTCATATGTTGATATATTTCGAAAACTACATGAGTTTCAATATATATGTAAATATACCTAAACAATGAGATTAACGACTTGCCGTTCCCTAAAGAAACGATAGTATTCGAGTCACTAATATGCCTATAACCTAAATGCTCTGTAATACGACACAGTAATCTGACAGCATTCACAACTCTATGTAGTTGAACAGCTAGTCTCTATGTCTCATCTCAAGACTATGTAAAAAATGTAAAATAAGTAATGTATTTAGCTATTGTTCAATTATTTTTAAATGAAGGAGGATGAATGTTTCTCATGCTACATCATGTCTAACTAGCTCAACACTATGATAATAAAGGAGGCTTTATTTTGAGGAAAAAAGGAAATGTAATGCATCGTTATTTTATTTTTTTACTATGTACAGTACTCATATTAGGAATTGGATTCCCCAATGTGACGTTTGCTGCTGACGTGGAAGACTCATCAAAGGTCTCTTTACCCGTTCAATCCACACTTCAACCTCCTGGTAATATTGACTTCTTGGATAAGGCGAAACTTCCAAAGTTCCAAAATCTTGATTCTCTCGGACTTCACGAAGTTACGAATTCAGTTACTCCTGAGAGCTATGTTGAATCTACAGATAGCTCTGAACCTATAACCGTCATTGTTGAATTACAAACGGAGCCTACGAAGGTTTTTGAATCGATCTCCCCTTTCTCGGTCAAATCTAGCATAAATAGTCATGCTAATATTCTCCGCCAGGAGCACACAATATTCAAATCCGCCGCGAAAAGTAAAGCTGGTGCTCAATTTAATCGCGAATACACCAAAGTATTTAATGGATATTCCATTACACTTCCTGGGGATCAAATTGATCAGTTACTTGAACTTCCAGGTGTTAAATCCGTATATCCTAACGTTGAATATCAGGCTCTAGACATCGTTGAATCCGAAGGATTCACACCTTCCATGGATGTGAGTGCCCCGTTCATCGGAGCAGACAAATTATGGGAATCGGGTTTTAGCGGTAAGGGTGTTAAGGTTGGTGTCATTGATACCGGTATCGACTACCATCATCCAAGTTTAAAAGACGCCTATAAAGGCGGTTATGACTTTGTAGACGATGATTCCGATCCAATGGAAACTTTACCCGATGCAACGAAACCCTTAAAGAATGGTAACTCGTATGATACATCGCACGGAACGCACGTCTCAGGTACCATAGTCGGGCAAGGAGATCCTGAACATCCTGATGCTGGTAAGGGTTGGGTTAGAGGGGTTGCTCCCGATGCTGATCTGTATGTATATCGCGTACTTGGACCTTATGGCAGTGGCTCTTCTGAAGATGTAATTGCTGCTATTGAAAAATCCGTAAGTGATGGTATGGACGTTATCAATCTATCGCTCGGAAATTCTCTCAATAATCAATACAGCGCAGACTCTAAAGCAGTGGACAATGCATCCCTTGCTGGTGTAACAGTCGTGCTAGCGAATGGTAACGATGGCCCTAACGCAGAAACGGTAGGAAGCCCTGCATCTGCTCAATTACCAATTTCTGTAGGTGCCTCTTCCCCACCTGTGCATACACCCATCTTCACCTCTCCCCAGGTAGGTAGAATCTATGCACAAATTGCAACATACGCACCTGAATTAACGCCAGTAGGCCAAGATCTTGATCTTGTATATGCTAATTTTGGTCAAGCAGCGGATTATACCCATTTAGATGTTACGGGTAAAACCGTTCTCGTATCTCGCGGAGGCATCTCTTTTGGAGAAAAGGCTATTCATGCTACGAAAGCTGGGGCAAAAGCTCTCATTATTTATAATAATACAGCTGGAGAAATTGCCGCCACTTTGGGTGAACCAGGAGTTTATGTCCCAACCTACACCATTACACAATCAAATGGTCTCGCATTAGTGAAGGAAATCGCCAATGGTCAATCCCTTGTAAACTTCTCATTAATTGAAGAACAAGATCTCTTAGCTGATTTCAGTTCGAGAGGCCCTTCTTTACCTTATTATTCTATTAAACCAGATCTAACTGCACCTGGAGTTGGAATTCGCTCTTCTATTCCATCATTTACAGGCGACTACACCAAAGCATATGAAGATTTAAATGGAACAAGTATGGCAGCGCCACATATAGCAGGTGCAGTAGCTTTAATGATAGAGAAGACTGAACAAGAGGGTCTAGACTTAAATCCAGATCAGATGAAATCACTTCTAGCCAATAACTCCGTTCCAATTAAAGATCGTAAAGGCGCTCCATACCCTGTGAATCAACAAGGGGCTGGACGTGTTGACTTAGTTAAAAGTTCTGAGGCTAAGGCAATCGCGAAAGTAAAAGAACCCCTCCCAAGCCAGCTTCAAGGAGATCCTAAAGCTATATACTATACAAGTAGTGCGTCGTTTGGTCTGCAAAGTGCTCCAAGTAAGTCATCCAAACTTATCACCATCGATAACATTAGCAATTCCACTCAGAAATACGATATTCAAGTGGAATGGTACAACAACGCGGGAGTTAATGTAGCACCAAGTATGCCTGCCATATTCCTGCGTGAAGGAACACCTTCCAGTTCGTTCAGCCTTAATCTAGATATTCCCACAGGCATTCCTGATGGTGAGTATGATGGTCAAGTTGTTCTTACTCAGGATGGTAATGGACATCAGTTAAGAGTACCATTCGCTGTTTTTGTGGGAGAAAGCTATGATCTTGATGCCATTACTGATATTGATTTCTCCAATGTCGTCTTTTCACCTAACGGTGATAATGTCGTAGATACAATGGATGTATCCTTCGCTGTTAATCGTCCATTGAAAGACTTATCGTTCTTTGTATTCAATGGAGAAACTGGTGACCCAATTGGTTACACATATGATTCTTTATCCGTACAACCAACACACAATATTGATTACCACAAATTCACGTGGGACGGAAAGGTTATCATCGAAGACAATAGTGAAATCACTTTAACAGACGGCTTTTACATTATGGTACCCGTCGTGTGGGATACAGGGGATCTTATAACTGATTCTGCGACAGGATTCCTTGTCGACATGTCTGCTCCGGAATTCGAACTAGATAGTGAGCAACTAATTCTTGATCCAGCTAAACCTGGAAAAGGTACAATTTCAGGAGAGTTGTTCTATGATTTATCTTTTGAATTAATTAGTGCAACAACATTACTCTCTGAATTAGTATCGGTATCCGCTATTTATGAAACAGCAGACGGATTTAAACAAGCGAATGGTACCGTGGATGAGGAAGGTTATTTCCAACTAGATGTGCCGTTACAACAGGGAAATAACACGTATTACTTATTCGTATATGATTCCATTGGAAATGGATTACAAATCCCAGCAAAAACTATTCACTATGATTTCCAACCCGATAGTAGTCAAGTGAACTTGTCTACATCTAAAGCGGAAGTAGCTACTGGGGAATCTTTTGACGTAAACGTAAATTACTCCGTTACAGAAGATGTATACTCTGCTTCTTTCGACTTAACTTATGATTCTAAGCTAACCTTACAACAGGTAAAATCTACGGTTACCAATGCTGTCTATGCTGGTTCAGACATTGACCAACTCGATATCACAGATGTTGGTACAGATAAGAAACAATTACATTATGAAGTGTCTCTACCGAATGCAAACATGCAAGGTTCTCTACTACAACTTACATTCGATGGATCAGAACCCGGTTCGTATCCAATTAATATTTCAAATGTACTACTACTGAATAATAAGCAGGAATTCATTCCGGCTTATGGATTTTCACCAGTTGTCATTAAAATAAATGCTCCTGTAGATCCTGTGGATCCTGTAGACCCTGTAGACCCTGTGGATCCTGTGGATCCTGTAGATCCTGTAGATCCTGTAGATCCTGTAGATCCTGTAGATCCTGTAGATCCTGTAGATCCTGTAGATCCTGTGGATCCTGTGGACCCTGTCGATCCTGGTAAAGGCCCAGACCCAATAGTACCAAGCCCTAGCCCAAGTCCATCTTCATCAAACGGCACTACTTCATCAACAACACCTAAGACACTGAAGTTCAAACATGGATCCGTGGTTGAATCAGATAAAGATGGCAAACACTCCGCAGTATTTACTGTAGATTCTTCCATCATCTCTGAACAACTCAAGAAAGCTGATACTAAGGTAGTCACATTAGATATTAGTGACGTTCCGGTTGATACCTATTACCCATTTAATCTGAGCATTGACAGTGCTACATTGACACAACTACAAACAGCTAAGAAAGACCTAGTCATTATTGGTAATGGATTTGAGATCCTTATTCCTTATTCATCCATTGCTAATTTCACTTCAAAAGATGGATTCTCACTTTCTCTTTCATTCGTAAAAGCAGATACTAGCAAATCAACGATTAAAACTCCTGAAGGTGGAACTGCTAAGTTAACAACTCCTGTTCTTACAATTCAAGAAGCTTTGACAAAACTTACAACACCGATCAAGATCACTCTCAATCTGGATAAAACGAACTATACTGATTTTCTCAAAGTCGGTGTATATTCCTTATCTGCAAGTAATCAATGGACACATATGGGAGCGGGTAACCTTAACAGCACTTCCACTTCCATTCAATTCTCAACAACCACGCTGGGATCATTTACAACAGCGGAAATATCTAAAAGCTTCATTGATGTTGTAACTCACTGGGCGAAACATGAAATCGAAGTTTTAGCTGCACAGTTCTTAATCACAGGCAAAGATACTACAAATACATTCAAACCAAATGATCAAGTCACTAAAGCAGAATTCCTTACGATTCTGGATCGACTACAATCATCATCAACCACTTGGGCTGATCGTATTGCCGAACAAGGTGCACGTAATACGATATCACGTGAAGAAGCCGCGATACTCCTTGCTAATGCACTCCGTGGCGATTCAAAGGATGTTGGAGTAACTGCCCTTACTTTCAAAGATGCTTCAAGTATTTCAAGCGATTCACTTGATGCCGTGGCCTTCGTAACAAGTAAAGGGTACCTCAAAGGAGATCCTAACCAGAACTTTAATCCTGAGGGTAAACTTACTCGCGCAGAAGTTGCTGTTATTTCGTACAGAGTGTTACTCGATTTATAATTTAAAAGCTTCGACTGAATAACAAAAACAGGCACTGTTAGCTCATGAAAGTGAGACTACAGTGCCTGTTTCCATTGTTATTCGTCTAGACTTTACTCATTGGAGACATCTTATAAGGTCCTTACTATTCTTTCATTTTGTTTAGATTCATGATGCTATAAAGTTGCTACTCCACTGGAGGTGAATCCGTTTGATTGTATATGTAAAATTATGGAATTTAATTTTTCCTTTTTCAAATTAGATACGAAGATATGATGCATACGAGATGAAGTATCTAGGTAAATTGAAATTGATCTTACTATTGTGAATTTTTCATATGTTGAAATATTGTCTTTAGTCTCAAATATAAGCCCACAGGTTTGGTTAAAAGTCCACCATCTGAGGGCTAATTTGTTATTGGATATTTTTATCTTTAATTCCTACGATATACGATAGATCCATTGACCACAGTCATCGCTATTCCCTTTTCCAGCCACGTATTAGGTGTGTTAAGAAAGGGATCCATTGGCAATATGGTGAAATCGGCAGTATACCCTTCTCTAATCATTCCTCGATCATGCTCATGCCCACTCACATAGGCACTTCCTGTTGTATATAAAGATATGGCATCATAAACACTTAAACGCTCTTCTGGGTGATATACAGTTCGACTTGGATCTTCTGAACTCATCCGAGTTACAGCGGTATACATTCCAAGGAGGGGTGAGACTTGTTCTATTGGAGCATCTGATCCCCCTGCACAATGGAGTCCGTTGGCAAGCATCGTTTTCCACGCGTATAATTTGAGATCAGTATCATATCCAATACGTTCCATTACCCACGGGAAATCAGATGCGACGAATGTAGGTTGAATATCGATCACAATGGGTAATAACTGTATTCGCTCAAGTGATTCCTGACTTAGTACTTGTCCATGAATTAATCGATCTCTTGTTCCAGCACATGCAGGATGCCGTTCAATAACATCTAAGACCTTCTCTGCAGCAAGATCACCAATCGCATGTACTGCAATAGGTAATCGATAGGATCTAGCCTTTTGAACTAAAAGATTGAGTTCTTCATCGTTATGGATCGCGATTCCATTGGTACTCCGGTCATCTGCATATGTATGGCTTAACAGCGCTGTCCGCCCTCCTAATGCCCCATCTGCAAAGATCTTTATCGCTCCAAATTCGAGAAATGGCGATTCTATATCCATAGCTTGTCCTTCATTCTTCCACTCATCAACAACCAAATGATGTACTAGAAGATGCGCTCTGAAGTTCATAGATTCCTCATGAATAACCTGATTGAATGCATGGATTGTATTGTAGCAGCTTCCATAATAACTTAAGTCTTCTGTATGTCCCCCAACCAGCCCTTGACTCCAAGCATGCTGAATGCCCAATCTCAATGCTTCTTGTAGATAGGATTCCGTTACCGCAGGAATAGCATGAAGTATCTTGTCTTGTTCAGAATCTTTAAAAATACCATCTTGCGGAGTACACTCGATTCCCGTATCTTCCATTGCCCGAGTATTTACAACTAATACATGTCGGCAAATTCGTCTCAATATAATAGGATGATGTGGTGCTACTAGATCCAACAATTCTTTTGTGATTGGACTGGTATCCTCCCAACGATTCTCATTCCATCCCTCTGCAATAATCCAAGAATCTACGGGTGCTACTTCAACGCGAGCCGCAACAGCTTGGAGGACTTCTTCTCTACTATTCATCTGAGACAGATCTAACTTTAGAAAAGACTCTCCATGTCCAATCAGGTGCATATGACTATCTACAAAACCAGGAAACAGGGTAGCCCCATCAAGATCTATCACTTTATCCATTTGTCCTTGAAATCTATTTGTTAAATCTTCTATAGTCCCTGTAGCAATGATTGTGCCATGCTCTGTATAAACAGCTTCTACCGTATGTCCTTCGGATTCCATTGTATATATTGTTCCATTCCACCAGCACTTGCCCATGATGTATCTCCTTCTATGTATCTCGTATGGATTCAATATAGAATTATTGCCTACTCGTGTCAATTATCATCCAGTTCAAGAACATATGTTAAAATAGATTCAGTAGGAAGAGCGGTGATTTGATGAGAAGAATAGCAACTATCGTATTAGGTATTAGTTTGTTCGTTCTAAGCGCATGTTCAAATCAAGAAGCAAATGTATCTATTGTTGACTCCATGAAGTCTGAATCGATTCAATTGACTGAAATGAAGACATCGAATGAACCTGAAATTAATGACATTGTCCCAATTGGTTACCAACTCGAGAACGGAGAAGTCATCAAAATTTATGAATTCGATTCGACAGATCAACGGGAATCGGGTCAGCAACAGTTTCAGAAGACTCAGCAGTTACTCAGTTCCCATGCGCCCATCATATATGATGCAAAGAACTTCCTCATACTTTATTACAGCAACGTTAATTCGGCAACTCAAACCCCTGATCTGAGTGAAACCACATATGGTAAACAAATAGAAAAGGCAATCAAACGAATTCAATAGCTTTCGCCCACAAGTAGTCGAGTTGAAGGCTACTTTTTTTATTGACTAGCACGACATGTTCATCTAGGATTCCTTTATTCCTGAATTGTTGTGAATAGATACGTACGAACGAAAATGGTTAGTCTGAATGTAACTAAAAATATAAATTTGATTTGTTATTGTGAATTTTTCATATATTGTATTTTTATCTATAGGTGTGTAAAAAAAGGGTTGACCTTAGGAACCTTTAAGGTCAACCCTTTTTGCAGCATATTTTAATCATAACTAGATCAGCTTGTTATATTTCCCCAACCCAATCTTCCCGTGCGACCTCTCTCCAACGTGCTCGAATTTCATCGTATATGGATTTAGGTAGAGGCCCATTTTCAAGAAGTTCTGCGTTTTGTTGCCAACGATCTGGATTATTAGTCCCTACAATCGCTGTATGTACACCTGGTGTGCTTAAGGCGAAACGAAGTGCAATATCGACGTCCTCTTCAACATTTTCTAAGAAATCATAACTTAATTCAAGTAATCGTTCCCAATAAACATAAGGATAGGCTGTTTGAGGTAATGTATCATAGCGCCATGCTATGTTAGCCACGGGTCTTTTTGCAATAACCCCCATATTCAGCCTCTGCGCCTCAGGTAACGTCATATCAATAGCCTCTTGGTCTGCGATGTTCACAGATATCATCAGGCTATCGAAGGCTTCTGTTTTTACAGCATATAATGCATCTGTTGTATCTCCGCTATACCCGATAAAACGTGTCTTTCCTTGTTCCTTCGCACGCTGAAGCACTTCAATAACAGCCCCTTGACGTAACACTTCCTCGGAACAACTATGTAAGTGAATGACATCTACATATTCCGTATTTAATCTTTTTAAGCTGCGATCTATGCTTTTCTCAAGGAGTACTGGGTCCCAATCTGGATAATCTAACCCTGCTGCATGTCCACATTTCGTAAACAAATAGAAGTCATCACGACGTGAAGCCAATGCTTTTCCAATTAACTCTTCACTCTGTCCGTAACATTCAGCGGTATCAATCATGTTCAGGCCTGCATCCAAAGCGCTATTTAACAGCTTTTCTACTTTATTGAGGTCTTGTTCCTGCCCAATCTCTGCTCCACCGAAACCCAGAGCACTTACTTTCATTCCTGTTTGTCCAAATAATCGCTGCTCCATCAAGTTACCCCCTTATTATGGATCGTCACTATTTTCATTACCCCATGGCTATCCAATTGAAAGCTACCTAGTATGTTATGCGATCAAAATCCATATATGCTCATTCCACCATCAACCAACAAGGTCTGACCTGTCATATAATTAGCAGCATTGGATGCTAGAAAAACAACGGGACCTACGACTTCCTCCAATTGTCCGACTCTTTGAAGTGGGGTACGATCCACAATATCTTGTAGATACTGTTCATCATTTAATAATTTCTCCGTTAGTGGCGTTCGGAAATACCATGGACCTACACTATTGACTAGAATGCCATACTTACCCCACTCCAAAGCTAGAACTTTGGTCATATGTATTAATGCCGCCTTCGTCGCACCATATACTACACCAGTACGGAGTGCAGTATGACCTCCAACAGAAGAAATATTAATAATCTTTCCTCCACCATGATCCTTCATATATTTCCCTGCGATTTGCGAGGCCATAAAAGCTGATTTCAAATTGGTCTGCATAATAGTATCCCACTGTTCATCTGTCACCTCAAACGCTGGGGTTCGAATGTTCATGCCAGCATTGTTGACAAGTATATCTAGACGTCCCATCTTCTGAATGACCTGTTCAAATGCTTCCTCTAGCTCTAATCTTACCGTAATATCTGTCGGTATGATCATGGTTCTAACGCTCGTAAGATCCTTTATGATTGCAGCAGTCTCTTCTAAATCCGATGCTGTTCTTGCGATCAAAGCCACATGACACCCCGCTTCCGCTAACCCAATGGCAATAGCTCGTCCAATCCCTCTTCCCGCCCCTGTAACTATAGCTGTCTGTCCTTGCAATGAAAAAGAAGGTAAATACATCTTATCGTCTCCTTACCCTAGATTTGACTTTCATACTTTTCTGATCATAAAATTAATAGGTAACTATATTAAATGAGGTGACGTCAATGAACCATTACGATTTACCACTTGAGGTGATTGAGAGACACGCCACACCACGCGGCGAGATTCAACTACAACGAAGAGGAGACTTCTTCGAAATCATTAGCAACGGTACCTTTCTGATGGCTACATATAATGGTGAGTCGGAGAAACTTCTCCTTCGCGAGCCATTAAAGCGTACATCACATCCAGCTTCCGTTCTAATCGGTGGGCTTGGTGTTGGTTATTCTCTACAAGAAGCTCTTTCAGATCCACGTGTAGAGAAGGTCACAGTTATCGAGATCGAAGATAAAATCATCGAATGGAATCATTCTGTACTTTCCCCTGTTACGGATGGTGCGGTCAACCATCCTAAGAGCCACATCGTGCATGCGGATTGCTTGCAATGGCTTGCCGAGCATGATGAGCAGTTCGATCTAATATGCTTAGACATCGATAATGGTCCAGACTGGAACGTATACGAGCAGAATGAGACATTATATAGTGATTATGGTCTTGCCTTGTTAGCACGTCATCTTCGCCCGGATGGATGTCTATCTTTCTGGAGTGCTACTTCTTCTCCGGAATTTGTTACGACTTTGAAACGACATTTCAACATCGTTGATGTTCTCTATGTACCACAGGAACGCGGAGAGCCTGATGCTATTTTCCTTACACAACAACCCATTCTCCAAGTGAACTAAGACTTGAAATATTGACTAAGGTTACCGTTGTCTGAACGGGTCTTTTGTCTGAAATCACCACCGGTGTAGGCACTAATTATCTTTTGCCAGAAAGCTTGCGCCGGGGTGTTACTACTTACCTGAGTCACCTTCCAATTTCCCTTATACCGCTGAAATAACTCATTCGCAGCCCATGTTCCTAATCCGGTACGACGGTATTTTTTCATAATAAAAAACTCCGTCATGTAATACTCCCCCTCAAAAGGGTTGTGAAGTTCCTCAACTAATGCGAAACCTGCCGGTTTATTGAAATAGGTAATGAGGTAGGCATACTTACCGTCCTTATGGTTCCAATACATTTCCAAATCAGGGTAATCATCGAACTTGCCTCGAGCATTCACATCCATATCCAAGTAACTCGTGAAATCATACAAATAGAACTGCATTAAGTGATCGATAACTTCCTTACGTTCATACGGGACCAATTCCAGCTTCATTTCCATAGTATCACTCCATTGGCACTAAACTTATCTAGTATCACTACTATATAACTTTGAGCACCCCCTCGCAATGTAGCCCATATCTCCCTCTCACATGAATAAGACTTCTCACTTTCCCTATGGTAAAATAGACTATAGAGTTCTAACCATCAAGGGGTGATGTCAGTGAATATCCAAAAAATAAGTGATCGTAAAAAGTTAGATGAAAAAGTGCTCGGCATGCCTTGGTTTGTGCAGCAGTTCATTGATTATAAGTTACCTGATCTGTCTCCATCCACACTACTTGAATATATTCGAGATTACGAAACATTCTTCAATTGGTTACGAGGCGAACTACTCTCCGAAGCCGATCATAATACAAAAGTTACGTTAACAGAACTTGAAATGCTACGTATGGAGAATGTGGTAAGTTACCGACTATATCTAACCACTCGTCTAGAAGGTGCCAATTCTAAAGTAACGATTTCTCGGAAACTGTCTTCTCTACGTTCTTTATTTCATTATTTAAGTCAGATTGCTGAGGATGAGGAATTCTATCCCCTTTTGAAACGGAATATCATGGCCAAGGTAGAGGTCAAACGTATTCACAAACCCAAGGATACTGCAGCTAAGTTGAAAGGTAAAATCCTTGAAGAAGACGAATTACTTGAATTCATAGGTTATATTCTTGAAGGGTATGGGGTCGACGTTGCTGACAACAAACAAGCCATGTACTCGTATGAACTCAATAAAGAACGCGATGCTTGTATTGCTAGCCTTATTTTGAATTCAGGATTACGTGTCTCTGAGGTCATTAATCTGAATATCGAAGATTTGGATTTCAATAATAAAATGATATACATATTCCGTAAAGGGAATAATGACGAAACCTATAAGACACCCGTCTATTTCCGTGAACAGGCAAAGGATGATCTAGCCTTATATCTCAGTCTTCGACATGCAAGATATCATGCACCTAAGAAAGAGAAGGCACTATTCCTCACGATCCCTAATGGGCAACATGAAGGAAAACGAATGACCAAACGTGCCGTTCAAGCCATGATTATTAAATATGCGACCCGCTTCGGCAAACCGTTCCTTACCGTGCACAAATTACGCCATTCTTTTGCAACAGACTACTATCTTCAGAACGATATCTATAAGACGAAAGAACAGTTAGGTCACGCTTCCACTGAAACGACCGAAGTCTACGCGCATCTAACCGATAAGACGATGTCCGAAGCGATTGAGCGACGGGTGGAGTCAACGTAGGATGGGTGAGTAATAAGTTTAGGTAGGCTATACAAATGGATAGAGACATCAGAATACATCTGATTCTCTATCCATTTGTATCATGTTCACGGACAGGGATCCTATCGCTAGATTATGTACTTAGTAGATATCATTCTTTTACAAGATAGGATTAACGGTTGAGAGGCGTTCTGCGACACCAGCTAGTTTATCTATGGTTCTAGGAAGGCAACCTTTTATATGGTAATAACGATGTCGTTCACACCTTTTCTCGAGTCGCCATACTCTGCTAGTTCCCCGGAATCCATTCAACTTTTCTTAATGTGAAACGTCTTATATTACATAACTATTTGAGAAAGAAGGTTTCACTAATGAAGAAATGGATGTTGGTTCTGCTTTCCTCTTTCTGCTTATTAGGTTCTGGCACAAGTGTCGTTAATTCCGCTAATAATCCACAAATCACGATTAACGTAAATGGAGAAATGATCACATTCGATGTGGAACCTATTAATGATCATGGTACAATACTTGTCCCCCTCCGCTTCGTTATAGACAAGCTTGGTGGTAAAATTGTCTCTTGGAATAATAACGAGTTGATCTTAGCGAAAGACACAACAACAATTACATTACATATCGGCTCTAAAATTGTACAAAAGAATCAAGAGCAATTTATGCTTACGACCGCACCGCAATTAATAGGCGGAAGAACGTTAGTACCGCTTCGGTTTCTCTCCGAGGCATTTGGTGCAAGCATAAATTACATCGATAATAACGTGTCGATTGGTACACCTTCAGCTATTCATCTGTCCCCAGCTATCAGTGGTAATTCCATAGGTAACCTTAACAATAGGGGCTGGTATGTAGGTGAGGGAGATTGGATTTTTTTCAACAACCAAAGTGACCACGGTAAGCTTTATAAGATAAAGGTAGATGGTACCGAAAGCCAGAAAATCGCTGATGACTATGGTGACCACTTGAATATTGTTAACCAGAAGCTATACTACATAAGTGGCCACAAACTGATCAAATCTAGTCTAGATGGAACAAACCGTAATCTCATGGCAGATTTCGGTTTAGGTGGGCCACACTTGATGTCTGTTGTTGGAGACTGGATTTATTACACGCAAGGAAATTCTATGTTTATGCCTCTATATCGCATGAAGACGGACGGAACATCTAAACAATTACTTGAGAAGAATGAAGTATCCAGTATCGCAGTGATCGATGGGAAAATTTATTACACTATCTATCTCACCAAACTATTTGTCATGGATATTGACGGAAGCAATAAAAGGAAATTATTAGATAACGGTTCTGTTTCAGCACTAGATGTTAAAGATGATTCTTTATTCTTTAATAACAATGGAAAGCTATACATGATGGGTACGGATGGAACATCTTTAACTAAGATTTCCGATCATGATGCTCGAGATATTAACATTCATGGGGATTGGCTATATTACAGCAATTATTCCGAATACAGCAAGAAATTATATCGGATCAACCTCGTTGACCATTCAACTCAAAAAATCGGAGATGATAAAACATTTTATCTCAACATCATAGGAAACAAGATAATCTATAGCAATCCCTATGAAAGAATCACGAAGCAGATCCCTATTGAATGATCAAAAATAGACGAACCCTTTTTAATTGGGATTCGTCTATTTTAGTTTTAAAATCTATCATTGTGTAAGGAACCTTGATCTGATTAAGTATTTACCTATCCAATATCCAATTACCCAAGTAAATAAATACACTATAACGTATACAAAGGCTGAACTATTTAAGAGAGTAAACATGATTACAATATAAGTTATTAGTGAGACTGTTAATGATAGAATTACATTACTATGAGTTAAATAACAAAGTGCCCCTTGTATGAGAAATACTACTGGGAAAATTAAAACCACACCAACAATCATTAACGATTTCATATTCAGATCTGTCAAGTTGAACATATTCGTTAAAGATAATATGGATACCAATGACATGATCAGTGCTGGAAATAGTATCGTTATGATGTTTTTCAGACCCATAACATCCCCCTCAATTATCTACCATACGTTCTAATATTCGTATCCCCTTACTTTTGAGTAAATGTTAAGATCCGCTAATTGGTCAGAATCATTCAAATTAAAGTTTCGTAACGTTCCCTCTAAGGTAAATCCTGCTCGTTCTGCCACTCGACTACTCGAAGTGTTTAGGCGGTTACAGCATATCTCAATCCGATTTGCTTCTAAATGAGTAATTGCAAAGGTTGAAATCGCATTTACAGCTTCTGTCATTAGACCTTGCCCTGTACGAGCGGTCCTCAACCAATAGCCGATTTCGAACTTGCGAACTTTCCAATCGATGCGATGGAGTCCACTACTTCCTACCAACGCACCAGAATCTTTATCAAATAAATGCAACACTAAATCTGTACGCTCTAAGAAATTTAATCTAGCTTTTCTTATGTATGCTTCTGATTCTTCTGCTGTAGGTATATTCTTCACAAACGGTAACCATGGGCGCATTTCATTAACACTTTCTCTGATCGCCTCGTTCACAGCAGATCCATCACCCCACTGAGGAGCACGAATGATAAGACGATGACTTTCAAACTCTTCTGGAAATGACAGCAAAATGGGATTCGTACTCATTAACCTCTCTCCTACTCTATCCATAAATTTTCAATATTATATCATAAAAGAAATGAATAACTCTATGGTATTTACCGCTTCAACTTATACGAAAAGGAATATATTCAACAGCTCGTATCTTTTTTAATATAATCTCATTCCTAACCAAATAACTGCGCCTAATGCGATAAAAGTAGCTAACGAGACAAAGATGACATAACCCTTTTTAGTAGCTGTAACCGAATGTTTATCATAAAAATCAGGTTTCCTACCCATTCCGATCCACAACTCACCAATTAGGTTTACGACTACAATAGAAAAGTTCTTAATAATCCCCACCCGTGCCACCTCCAATTTCAATTCCAACTATACAGTAATATCCTATATTTATATAACTATTCTGTATATAAATGATGATTTTAGGAACATTAAGGTAAATACGTAGAACTAATAAATGTTATAGAAAAGAAAAGGAGTAGCAAATGAGTACTACAATAAATCGCCACCAAAATAATTCAAATATTTCGAATCGATCTGTGTACTCCAATAGAAATATATGGTCTGGGATTCTATTTGGACTCGGGTTAGTTGGCTTTATTGATGAAGTTGTATTTCATCAGCTATTACATTGGCACCATTTCTACGACAAATCAACGACAGACATTGGATTGGTGTCGGATGGTTTGTTCCATGCTTTTAGTTGGTTTGCGACTATTGCTGCTTCGTTTTTATTAGCAGACTTACACCGCAAACAAGCTTACTGGTTCAAAAGGTGGTTAGGAGGTGTGTTTCTTGGGGGAGGGGTTTTTCAGCTATACGATGGGACTATCCAGCACAAATTAATGACGTTACATCAGATTCGTTATGTGGATAATGTGGTTGTTTATGATTGGATCTGGAATATCTTAGCTATCATCATGATTATAATTGGTGCCACTCTCATCATTCGTACGAGAAGCACACGACAACATGGAGAAACTGTTGCTCATGAATCACAATAATCACAGTGATAGCGTGGGAACTAACATGAACCAAGTAGCAGAGATAATACCTCAGCTACTTTTAGCACTACCTTTTGTAATAGTGTTGATTCTATATATTGGGGCTGTCATCATCTCCAATCAGCATCATAAGCCATGGCCGCTATCTCGAACTGTCTACTGGTTTTTTGGAATTTTCTTCGCTGTAATATCAGTGATAGGACCCCTAGCACATCAAGCCCACATAGATTTCACAGCGCATATGCTCGGTCATTTACTCTTGGGGATGCTAGCTCCACTCCTTATGGTTCTCGCTGCACCAATGACACTAGTACTACGAACAATAAGAATCACTTATGCAAGACGTCTTACACGTATTCTAAGGAGTTGGCCTTCTCGCATGTTTACCCATCCTGTTGTTACATCTGTTTTAAATATAGGAGGCCTATGGTTATTGTACACAACCAACTTATACTCCCTTATGCACGAGAGTACCGTTTTGAATGTCATTGTGCATTTCCATGTATTCATGGCAGGTTACCTATACACAGTATCAATGATTTATATTGACCCAATACTCCACCGGGTTTCTTTTTTATACCGTTCAATCGTGTTGATTATAGCCTTAGCTGGTCATGGCATCCTATCAAAATACATCTATATGCATCCGCCAGCTGGCATACCCTTAGAACAGGCAAACCAGGCAAGTATGGTGATGTACTATGGTGGAGATATCATTGAGTATATTGTTATCTTCGTACTTTGTTGGCAATGGTTTAGAGCGACCAAACCTCGGAGAGGAGTAACTTTGGGGCCAGCTATTGATCAAAGATAATTAACGTATAAGACATTCGGTCCATTTACCTTTCCGCACCCACCATGTATTCGATTTTTCGCATACATTCGGTCCATTTACCTTTCCGCACCCACCATGTATTCGATTTTCCGCATACATTGGGTCCGTTTACCTTCCCGCCACCAGCATGTATTCATTTTTCGCATACATTCGGTCCATTTACCTTCTGCCCCCATCATGTATTCGATTTTCCGCATACATTGGGTCCGTTTACCTTCCCGCCACCAGCATGTATTCGATTTTTCGCATACATTCGGTCCATTTACCTTCCCGCACTCACCATGTATTCGGTTTTTCACATACATTGGGCCCATTTACCTTCCCGCCTCCACTATGTATTCGGTTTTTCGCATACATTGGGTCCGTTTACCTTTCCGCACCCACCATGTATTCGATTTTTCGCATACATTGGGTCCGTTTACCTTCCCACCCCCATCATGTATTCGATTTTTCGCATACATTGGGTCTGTTTACCTTCCTGCATCCACCATGTATTCGGTTTTTCGCATACATAGCGTAATGACATTGTTAAAGGATGTCATTCCCTCTATCGAAATACCAGCATCGTCATTTTTTAAATAGTGCGTTGTCCTTATCTTAATCAGCTAAATCTCATTAATGGAGATCACATAGTAACGAAACTCAGCAGAAACGTCAAAACCTGTTGACTGATAGAGACTTAATGCGCGTTTATTTTGAGTAACTACGCCTAAACGAATTTGAGAGTACTCTTGTCGTAGCAAGAGATCAACTACCCTTGCAAGAATTTCACGGCCATATCCTCTACCTTGAATTGTGGGAAGCACGCAAAAATCATGAATAACAGCAGTATTCGTATCAACACAATTAACCCTTATTATTCCAATAGGTGTCATATTGGCCTTTGCAATGTAAGTAATACGTGCAGAATCGATAGTACGAGTAAAATACTCCCTAGTCCAAGACTCTGAATCTCCAAAAGCCTGTGATGAACACTGTACCATAAACTCGTAATCCTGTTCTTCTGCTAATCTCAATATTGTGCCCTCTAAACCTAATCTAGTATCTTGTACCCGCTTATGAGTCATAGCGAATTCAGATGTACTAAAGCTAGCCCCTAAATGCTGTATACAATCAATACCAGGCTCAGAGTTTGCTGGAATTCTAATACGACAAGTTTGGATACCCTGTAATAGTTGCATCTCCGATATTGCATGTTGCAGTAAGTCCCGAAAAACACCCTGACGACGAAACTCTGGGTGAACCATACCGTTAATATTTGCTTCAATCCCATCCGAAGTATACCAACTAAGGAAACCGATCAACTGATCTTCAATTTTACAAAGAAAAGCCTCATCTCCATCTATCGCTCTAAGACTTTCTACGCCCACCCTCAAACTTGAACTATCGAATATCTTGCACTGCTGTTCTAGCATTCTAATCTGATCGATCGGTTGACTTGAAAAATCATTCATTTTAATAATTTGATATCCTTGCATGTGCACTGGTCATCCTCATTATGAAGGAATCACGCAGTTTATGGACGATTAGGCGCTATCCTTCTAATTTCTGTCCGATTATTTATGGTTACCATATTAACGCCCCCCTGATAAGCTATAAATTGATTCTAACTGAATGATGAGAAAATACAATGTTGGTTTATTCATCGATTGAATAAACCATCAAGATTATTATTAGATATTCTTCTATGAACGCAGTCTGATTACATTGTCTGTTTGGATAACGTATCGAAATAATCTACAACTACCTCACGGAATTCCTGTGCAGCCTGCGAAATGTACCGACTTCTGTGCCATAATAGAGCTATCTCCCGTACCAATTCGTGATCCTCTACTTGAAGATACTTAATCTCTTCCCGTGAATTCCTTGCTGTGCTTGGTATGAAGGCTATGCCAATCTCAGCTTCCACAAGAGCGCTAAGTCTTGCAGGTTCATCTCCCTCATACACATAATTAGGTATAAATCCTACCGATAGGCATACTGAGTCAATTAAATCACGAGTGCCGTAGCCTCTCTTTACACCCACAAACCATTCATCTCTTAGCTCTGTTAAGGATACACTACTTCGATCTGCCAGCCGATGCCCCTTTGGAACAGCTACAAGGATTGGGTCGATAAACACGGTTAGACATTCGATGTCATCCCCTTCAATAGGAGGTGAGGACAAGCAACAATCAACCTCTCCTCGCTCAAGTAGTGTCACCATTTCCTGTGTGGTTAGCATTTGTACATGAAATTGGATATAGGGACGCTTTTTTCGAAACTCTCGAAGGATATTTGGTAATGCACTTGCGGCGGTCACCGCTAATTCGAGTATGTTATGTTCCGGACTGGATAAATCGTTAAGCTCCTGCTTCCCCTGTTCCAATTCAAACAAAGCCCTTTCTGCACGGCGAAGAAAACTACTTCCGAACTCATTTAATTGCAGCTTCCTACCAATTCGGTCAAACAAAGGAACCCCCAGATCCTCCTCTAAACGTTGAATTGTTTTACTTAGTGACGATTGAGTAACGTGTAGAGTTCGTGCAGCTTCGGTTACATGTTCCAAACGAGCTACTGCGATAAAATATTGTAGTTGAAGAAGTTCCATTTCGCGCCCCCATTCATTCCTTCAAATCAATGAGATTATATCATCAAATGCGTTGGAATCAATAAAGGATTTCAAGTACGATGATACTAACAAGATTTAGGGGTTGTTAAAAATGAGTACTCGCAGCAGGTGGTTAATGATTTCAGTTGGTCTTGGTATATTATTGAACCCTCTCAATTCTTCGATGGTTTCTGTTGCTATCCCGAGTCTGCAACATGTGTTCCGCCTTGATTTCACAGGTGTTTCTTGGATTGTGTTTTCTTTCTATATTACAAGTGCTATTGCACAACCCGTCATGGGAAGGGCCAGTGATTTATTCGGTCGTAGAAAGATATTCCTTACTGGGCTTGTTGTAGCTTTCATTGCCTCATTAGTAGCTCCATCATCACCAACCTTCGGGTGGCTTATCGTGTTCCGCATTATGCAAGCCATCGGAACAAGCATGATGGTTGCGGTTGGAATGGCCATTGTGCGAATTCATATTACGGAGAAACAAGCCACTGCGCTGTCTGTTTTGTCCATATTTCTATCCGGTGCGGCAGCCATTGGGCCCTTTATTGGCGGGGTTATCATCCACTGGTGGGGATGGCCTGCTATCTTTTTTGTCAATATTCCATTCGTGGTGGTAAGCTTTCTATTATCTTGGAGGAATATTCCCAAGGACGAACCGTCAACATCCGTTGTCGTAGGCATGTCCTTTCGTAAATGGTTTGATATGATTGACGTTACAGGGATCCTGCTCTTCACAGTGGGTCTGGTTGTCATGCTCGTAGGATTACTCTCAGCGAAATCATCCGGAAATATTTCATTAGGAAATATCAATGTTGGACTAATAGGCCTCGCTCTTCTGGGGGTATTCGTACTACATGAGTTAAAAACGTCGTCACCCTTCATTCCTTTACGTACATTCGTCAAATATCCTGCTATGACTTGGGTTAATGTCGAATTCATGCTTGTTAATGTACTTTATTACTCACTTTTTTTCGGGATTCCTTCCTACTTACAAATGGTACGTCATGTCAGCGAGTTCCAAACAGGGATGCTCATGCTAACTTTAGGCTTAAGCTCGCTAGTTACTTCTCCATTAGCAGGACGATGGATCGATAAATCAGGACCTCGACCAGCATTACTTGTGTCCGCCATCCTGATGACATTAGGGTCGATATGGCTCGTTACATTGAATCAAACTTCACCTGTTATTAGCGTCTGTTTCGCTTTGGCCGCATTCGGTATTAGCAATGGATTGAACAATGTGGGTTTGCAAACGGCCTTGTTCCAAAGCACAACAAAAGAAATTATCGGTGTTGCATCCGGATTATTTAATACATCACGATACCTGGGAACGATTATCTCTTCCTTACTAGCAGGCATCGTAATGGGAGGTAAGTTCAACTCCGATGGATTTCGAGTGCTTGGAATTATCCTCACAATCATTGCATTGTCTTTGGTAGTGATGAGTTGGAGGCAACGGGAGTCAAGACAATTGAAAGAGTCATAAGTTTTATCAATTTCTAAAAAAACGAACCATAGAGTCGATGGCTGAATCTAATGAAACCTATCACCTTTTACGAACGATTCCATAGTTAGGACACTTAACAGCTGCCATGTTCATAGCTGAAATTGGGAATATAAAAAGGCTCTCATCCGTGAAACAGCTAACCGCTTTCGCCGGTCTTGACTCAGCTGTTCTCGAATCGGGAACCTTCTTTTGTTCAGCATTTTAAATGTTTTTAAACAAGTCCAATACGTTATGAAAATGAATTTCGCTCAACTGTTCGACGACCTCTTCCACTACCAAATTCTCAGTATTACATCCAATGGCTATGATGGGTAATATTGGCGTTGGTATTGCGGGTCTACGTAACTATGTTGAGAACCTTCATACTGAACTTTCGGACAAAGGGATTTACGTTGGTCACCGTTCATTAGCTTTATTCATTACTGAACCAGGTTCTGGCAAAGTGAATGATCCAGATGTGATCGCTGATATGCGGTATGAAGCTTATGCAGAGAAAGCAGTTTGGGAACAATCCAAAAGGCTTTACTCTCGAAGCCCTCTTATCCTTCTACAATAGCAATAATGAAAACTTCCGTACTCATTTGGAATCTCGAAACTAATTCCTCTTTTCATTTTATCCCCCCCAGCATTTATTCAACCCCGTTATTTCAACGAAACACGGAGTAGCTACCGCTTGCAAACTGCTCTTTGTTCGTTCAGCTATCGTGTCCCGTTAGCCATCCATGCAGCGCAAGCGCTGCACCACAGATGATGAAAATGGTTATATTCAGTCAATACTGCTACTACGGCTGGCGAAGAAGGTCGATGAAATATGGTGCCTAGAGCCCATCCGTTAGTCTGACTCCAACGACCACGGTGCATCACAGATTGTCGCTCCCTTTTGGGAAGCACTCATGGGAGATTAATCCTACTCTGGTTATTGCACCAGCCTAGCCTTTATTGGTTGTAGAAGGAAGTTTGTTGTTTTTCGGTCTGCCTAACTTTATATAAGTACAAATAAGGCTCAGCCTTTTTTTGAAAGTGTTTTTCTGGGTGCTTTTTCTTATGTTCTTTTACTAGTATTGAGCTAGTTTAATTTTCATGGGAGTTCAACAAAGCTTAATTTCTTATTTTATTTAGCTGTGCTTAACGTTATGATTTCTATGCTGTTATTATATGGATAAGCTGTAACAGTGACAGCCTTCACGTCGTTACTTATCGCTTCATTTTGCTCGCCATGAGCTGGTCCTTTGAAGCATTACAGGACATCCAACAAAGCGGCAGTCCTGAACGCAACGTCCGCGACTGCCGCTTTCCTCATTTCCGCGTTAAGCGGCCGTTCAGTCGACGTCCGAGATCTTCCACGCGCCATTTTCCTGCATGAACACGATTCCCGGAGTGCCCGACTTATTGCCGTACGGATCGAACAGGTAGTTGAACGTCACATACGCCAGCAGTGCGCCGCCGGGACGGTCTTCGAACGTCACGGAGCGGACGCCAGTAATGATCCGCTGGCCGATGATCCCGAACGACTGCGCCGGCGTGCCGTTCTTCACGAACAGCCGGCCGAGCGCAGCGACGTCGCGACCGTTCATGGCGTTTACATAGCCGTTCAGCAGCTTCGCGGCGGCCAACTTATTCGCTTCTCCCGCATAAGCGCCTTCATCGAGCAACTGCGGCTTGAAGACGAGCAGCGCGCCGCGCACGCTTGGCGTCCACGTCAGCTGGAAGCCGAACGCTTCCGCCGTCGAGCGCAGCGGCAAATAAACGCGTCCCTTTACGATCACCGGCTTGGCGTTCGCACCGGTAAGCTGCTTGCCATTCACCCATAGCGACAACGTAGCGCCGCTTTCTGGGTTGATTCCCTGCGTATCAGGCTGCGTTGAAACGAAGGCGGCTTTATACGCGGCGTCCCATCCCACGTACCAGCCGAACGATTCTGCAAGCGCGCGCATCGGTAGCAGCATGACGCCGCTCGAAACGATCGGCGCAAGCGCCGGATCGTTCACCGCGACACCGTTGATGGCCAGCGTAGGAGCGGCTGGAGGAGCAACCATAACGCTGCGTATAGATCTTATCCAGCCGGTGTCGATGGAGAGGTCATAAGTGCCAGGTGTGATCGGCTTGAAGGTGCCGTCAATCGCTTCACCGTAGGCAGGCATCGTGAATTGAAAATCGTACCGTGCTTCGGAGTAAGGCGCGGTATAGACGAGCAGTGCTCTTTTGGACGGATAACTCACGCCCTTCGCTGTCATATAGCCGCCGGATGAGCCGGAGGTCTCAACGAAGATCCGAACCGTTCCTTCATAGTTACTCGCGTCACTGCCCGTAATACGAACCGTCTGTCCGATGGCCGGCTTGCGAGTGCTGACATCTGCCTGCGGAGATACCGCCAGCAATTCGTAAAGCTCTTTGATGGCCGTGGCATCCTGGGCGATATATTTATCTTCGCCAACATGGATGAGGACGTGCTGCGAATCCTTGAATTGCAAGTAGATATCGGTGCCGTCGGTTAGCATGACATCGACACTGGTGGCGAAAAAGGCGTCCTCGCCGACCAATTGCTCCGTCGACGGCTTTGCGTTCTTAAGCAGCCGGTTCACGACGGCCGCCGTCTTCACAATAGCGCCTTGGTCCGCTGCGCGTGAGCCGAACAGCGGCACCCACCGCAGATCGGCCTGCCCCATTTGGACCCGCTGGACCGCAGGCGCTTGAATGGCCGCCGGCTGCGCCGATGACACCGGCACGGCCGCAGTATCGTTTTCGGCGGCAGCCGGCACATTGGCGGCCGTTGACGCTACCGCCCTCGCGGTCCCGGCCGTTCCGGCGGGAACTCCGACGGCGAGCAGCGCCGCCAGGCCGAACATATAGAACCATTTCATTTTCATCTCATCGTCCCCTCCGCCTGATATCAGCTAATAGCTAATTATTTCAATCGTTACACAAGTAATTGGGCAATCCATCATGAATGAGCATTGAACGGTCAATTAATTCACCTCTATTTAATATGACGCTTTTAATTCAATAAAGTTCCATATAGTTGGCTTGATCATTTATTACGTTAACCTGCCCGTCCCTCGGTTTTAAGGGTTTATCTCATATATACTCACTCATTCGCAGGATTTCGTCGCCTTGGAATACAGTTGCTGTTCGGAGAGTAAGCTCATTAGACACCGTTGTACTAATCTTG